>JAJRAE010000206.1 GCA_028682985.1 Methanobacterium sp. | reverse complement strand
TGTTAATATAAAATTTTATTTTTTATTAAAAGTTACATTAAGTATTCCATACTTTTTAATATATTATGTTTTTGCATAGTATTTGCTTATAACTTATAAGTTATTAATTAAATTGAAAATTTAACTAAAAAATTATTTTAAATCAAACTAAAACATTATATCACTAATATATTTTATAGAAAAAATCCAATATTTAATTAAGGCATTTAAGGACTGAAACTAATGGATAATAATAAATTTCCAGATATAAATCCAGAAACAAGTGTTAAAATTATCACGGAATTTATCAAACAAAAATTAAATGAATCAAATTCGTCAGGGGTGTTGGTTGGTTTAAGTGGGGGTATTGACTCTTCAATAGCTGCATATATATCTGCAAAGAGCATAAATAAAGATAGAATACTGGGATTAATAATGCCCAGCGAAACCACCTCTCCAGAGGATGTGGAGGATGCTTTACTGGTGGCTAATAATCTGGGAATTGAAAAAAGAATTATACAAATTGATAATTTTATAAAGGAATTTAAAGGCTTAGATGCACCATCAAAATCTTTAAAAGATTCTAAACTAGCCAATGCAAATTTAAAAGCTAGGATAAGGATGGTTATTCTTTACTATCACGCTAATTCCATGAGCAGGATGGTTCTGGGGACTGGTAATAAAAGTGAACTATTAGTGGGCTATTTTACCAAGTATGGGGATGGAGGTGTTGATCTACTCCCTCTTGCAGATCTTTATAAGACCGATGTAAATAAAATAGCCAGATATCTAAATATCCCAAAAAGTATAATAAATAAACCGCCTTCAGCTGGTTTATGGCAGGGACAGACAGATGAAGAGGAAATGGGAATCACATACCAGCTACTCGATAAAATATTATACCTACTAGTGGATGAAAAATTAAAACCACATCAGACAGCTGATAAACTGGGAATATCTCCTGATGAAGTGTTAAGAGTTAAATCCATGATGGAGGCCGCCGAGCATAAGCTGGTACCTCCTCCTATACCAAAAATAGGGAGGCCAAAATAATGTATTCCCTGATATATATAACCACATCCGAGATCCTAGAATCAAAAAAAATAGCAAAGAAGCTGCTTGAAGAAAGATTGGTGGCATGCACCAACATAATTCCACAGATAACTTCCCTTTATCTATGGAAAGGTGACATAGAGATGGATAATGAATCCATACTGATAGCTAAAACCAGGAAAGATAAAGTAGAACAGGTCATACTAAGGGTAAAAGAGCTACATAGCTATGAAACACCATGTATCCTACAGCTGGAAGTGAAGAAAGGATCTGAGGAATATCTGCAATGGATGGATACGGAATTAAATTTATAAAAGCAATTAATATAATGCTAACTTAGACATATTATCCCAGATATTAAAATCTTTAAATATCCAGGAAATTCAATTTTAATTAATATTGGGAATAGATTAAATTCTTAATTTCCCTTATCAAAAATTTATCAATTTTCACGGTGAATAACTTGACAGATAACCAAATAGAGAGCAAATGGCAGGAAAAATGGAGCGAAGAAAAACTATTCCACTCTGATCCCGATAACAGGGAGAAACTCTTCCTAACCGTAGCCTATCCCTACCCCAGTGGGGCTATGCACATTGGCCACGGCCGAACATACACAGTACCAGATGTTTACGCCCGATTTAAAAGAATGCAGGGTTACAACGTACTATTCCCCATGGGATGGCATGTTACAGGAGCACCGGTGATTGGGATTGCTAAAAGAATTGCGAGGCAGGACCCCTGGACATTAAGCATCTATAAGAACGTGCATAAAGTGCCCGAAAAGGAGCTTGCCAAATTCAAAGACCCAGAGTACATAGTAAAATATTTCAGCACGGAATATCATGAAGTTATGACAGAGATGGGTTACTCTATAGACTGGAGAAGAGAATTCAGGACCACAGACCCTCACTACCAAAAATTCATAGAGTGGCAGTTTCGTAAACTCGAAAGCAAAGGATACGTAAGAAAAGGAGTACACCCAGTTAAATACTGTCCAGAATGCGAGAACCCGGTGGGTGACCATGATCTTCTTGATGGTGAAGGGGTCTCCATAAATGAGCTCACTCTGGTAAAATTTAAAATAGATGATGATTACCTGGTTGCAGCTACATTCCGTCCGGAAACCCTCTTCGGCGCCACTAATCTATGGCTTAATCCAGATGCGGAATATATCCGAATAAAAGTTGATGATGAACATTGGATAATAAGTAGAAAATCATATGATAACCTGGTTCACCAGAAAAAAGATATGGGAGTTATGTCCGATGTAGACTCCCATTCTCTAATTGGAAAATATGTTATAAATCCCATAACTGGTGAAGAGCATATAATTCTACCCGCATCTTTTGTTGATCCGGGTTATGCTACTGGGGTGGTTTATTCAGTACCAGCCCATGCACCTGCTGATTACATAGCTCATAAAGACCTTAAAGATAACCAGGACTTATTAGCAGAGTATCAGATTAAGGAAGAAGTAGAGAAAATAAAGCCCATAAGTATAGTCAAACTCAAGGGATTTGGAGAATTCCCAGCTGAAGAAATAATCACGAATTTCCAGGTTGAAAACCAGGATGACCCTAAGCTGGCTGATGCAACCAACGAACTCTATAAACTAGAGCATGCTAAGGGTGTGATGTATAACATACCTGACTACAGCGGATTAAAAGTACCACTGGCCCGAGATGAAATAATCAAGAAACTCCTGGAAACTGGAAAGGGAGATGTGATGTACGACTTCGCACAGAGGCCGGTGGTATGCAGATGCGGCACCGAATGTGTGGTTAGAATCCTGGAAGACCAGTGGTTCCTTAAATATTCTGATGAAACCTGGAAGAAACTGGCAATGGACTGCCTGGACAGTATGCAGATGGTTCCTGAGGAGGTGCGCTCCAACTTCCAGTACTATCTGGACTGGCTGCATGATTGGGCCTGCACCAGAAGAATTGGACTGGGAACCAGACTACCCTGGGATAAACAGTGGATAATAGAGCCACTCAGTGACTCAACCATCTATATGGCTTACTATGCCATTGCTAAATATATGGAAGATCTGGATGTGCAATCCTTAGACGAATCCTTCTTCGACGATGTATTTCTGGATAAAGGAAAGTTCTCAGGGAATGTTAACCATGAGCTCTTTAATGATATAAAAGATGAATTTAATTACTGGTACCCTCTTGATTGGAGACTCTCAGCCAAGGATCTGGTAGGAAATCATCTATCATTCCATATATTCCACCATTCAGCCATATTTCCACGGGATAAATGGCCACAAGGAATTGTAGTATTTGGAATGGGACTATTAGAGGGTAATAAAATGTCCTCCTCCAAAGGCAACGTGATCCTCCTTAAAGATGCCATTGATACTTACGGAGCGGATGTGGTACGACTATTTTTAATGTCCTCTGCCGAGCCCTGGCAGGACTTTGATTGGAGAGAAAATGAGGTAAAAGGAACTAAGAAAAGACTGGAATGGTTTTATGAATTCAGCAAACGGGTTGAGGAAATTACAGGAGACCCAGTGTCCCTGAAAAATTACCAGTTCAATAAGGATATACAGAATCCCATTAACTCCTGGATACTCAGTCAGCTGAACATGAGGATAAAAGGGGCAACTGAAGCTTTGGAAGGATTCCAAACCAGAAAAGCACTACAGGAATCATTATTCCTCTTAAAAAAGGATATTGACTATTATTTCCGAAGAATAGGGGAAGTTAATCCTGAAATATCCAATGTCCTGGTTTATATACTTGATAAATGGATACGTTTAATGGCACCCTTCATACCCCATACCTCAGAAGAGATGTGGCATGATATAGATGGTGAAGGATTTGTATCAAATGCGGAATGGCCTGAATATGATGAGACTTTAATTGATGAGAAGGTTCAAATGTCTGAAGAGATCATCCAGGCTCTGAGCACTGATATTAATGAAATCAAGAAGATAATCAGCTTTAAACCTGAAAAAATTCATATATATATAGCTCCCGATTGGAAATGGGATGTTCTAGAAGTAGCCAGGGATGTTGGTAAGCCGGATGTAGGTCAGATAATGGGAAGATCTATTCAGAAGAATCTTCACGAAGATAAAAGAGAGTTAGCTGATTATGCTAAGAAAATAGCTAAAAGAATGACCCGGATGAATTATGTGGGTAAACTGGATGAATACTCCATAATAAAAAATTCATTACCATTTTTATCTAAAGAGGCAGAAGCAGAAGTGGTAGTTTATAAAGAGCCCACCTATGATCCAGAAGGTAAAGCAGATAACGCCACCCCATATAAGCCCGCCATTTATCTGGAATAGATATTTAATCTCTTATTTTACTTTTTTTACAAAATTTTATGAACTTCGCAGGATATAAATAACATGCGAGGTGTATCTATATGTTTTCTGAAGTTCCTATTGATAAGGGTAGATTAAAAAAGGAAGATATTGATCGGGAGATTCTAAGGGTTTCCATTGCCGCAGAAATGGACGCTACCAGTCTTTATGAGCAAATGGCCAGTATGACTGATAATGAGGACCTTAAGGTTGTTTTACTTGATATAGCTCAGGAAGAGAAAACCCATATTGGGGAGTTCCACACCATGCTCTTAAGACTGGATGAGGAACAGGAAAAAGAGCTTGAGAAAGGTAAAAAAGAAGTTGAAGAGTTAACCGGGAAGAAATAATCCCTATTTATTTAACAAAGTTTTTAAGTATTCCAACACCTTCCACTTCTGCTTCTATAATGTCTCCAGGTTTCATCTGCCCCACACCCGGCGGGGTGCCGGTTGCTATAACATCTCCTGGATTAAGAGTCATGATATGAGAGATAAACTCCACCAATCTCTGTGGGGTAAATATCATATTACTGGTACTGGAATCCTGTTTTATTTCATCATTAAGTTTCAGAGAAATTTTAAGATTTGAAGGATCTAATTCAGTTTCTATGCATGGTCCTATTGGACAGAATGTGTCAAAGCTTTTAGCCCTGGTCCACTGCACATCTTTACTTTGCAGGTCCCGGGCGGTTACATCATTTAAAACAGTATATCCACCAATATAGTCAGCAGCCTCTTCTTCTTCTATTTTTTGTGCTTTTCTGGATATAATCATGGCTAATTCTGCTTCATAATCCACCTGACTGGAGGATGAAGGATATATGATCTGGTCCAAAGTTCCAGTAACTGAAGTGGGAGGTTTAAGGAAAATAACAGGCTCTTCTGGCAGGTCCATATTTAACTCACGGGCATGATCTTGGTAG
>JAJRAE010000242.1 GCA_028682985.1 Methanobacterium sp. | reverse complement strand
GGGCCGCCTCCGCCACCAGGGCAGAACTGCCTGATAAAGTTCCCACTATGAAGTTGAAGATAGTGAGGAGGATATTACCCACGATAGCAACGGTAACCGCTTTTCGACCGGTTTTGTTTCTTATTTCTCCGTCCATGCTAGTTAAACCCCTTTTATAAATCTATTCAGGATTCTTATTTATTAACAGGATGTAATTTATATTATAGGGATAATCTCTTATTTTATGGAAAACTTTTCTCAGGGATAAATATCTTCCAACCGATCCATAGCCTCCCTGATATCATCGTAACTGGTGGCATAGGATAATCGAACATGATCCTCACCATAGATACCACAGGAAATTCCCGGTACCATGATCACATCCTTCTTAAGACCATTGGCTACGAACACCTCTGGATATTTAACTCTGGGGAAAACATAGAAGGCTCCTTTAGGCATCAGACAGCTGATACCCATATCCCTTAAACGGCCCACAATCAAATCCCTTCTTCTCCTGAATTCTCTTACCATATCAGCAATACTCTCCTGAGGTCCTTCTAATGCAGCTAGAGCTGCTTTCTGGCTGATGGAGCAGGCACAGGCCGTTCCGTACTGGTGCACCTTCAACATCTCCTCAGTCAACTCGGGATTGGCGGCGTTGTAACCAACACGAAAACCAGTCATGGCATAGGATTTGGAAAAACCATTGATGGTGATACATTTATCAGAATAAGATGCCGGACTATAATGTTTTTCGCCGTAGATAATTTTTTCATAGATCTCATCAGATATAACAGCTATATCATGGTCGTCTGCAATTTCAGCCACCCCTTTAATATCCTTCTTGGTCATAACACTGCCTGTGGGATTTGCAGGGGAGTTGATGAGAACTGCCTTGGTCTTATCTGTTAAGTTATCCAGAACTTTCTCCGGAGTTATCCTGAACTCCTCTTCTTCAGTTAATTTAAGGGGTACTGAAGTCCCTCCGGAAAGCTTCACCGAAGCATCGTAGGATACAAAACCAGGATCTGGAATTATTACTTCATCACCCGCATCAACCAGGGCACTAAGGGCTATCTGGAGGCCTTCACTGGCCCCGGCAGTGACAATCACATCATCAGGGGATGCTATTATATGGTTATCCTGTTCCAGTTTGGTGGAAATAGCCTCCCTGAGTTCTGGTATTCCCTTATTTACGGTGTAATGGGTGAAACCCTCATCCAGGGCTTGTTTAGCTGCTTCTCGAATATGTATTGGGGTATCAAAATCAGGCTCTCCCAGGCCTAGATTAATGGAATTCTCCCCCATCAGTTCGAACATCTTCCTTATCCCGGAAAGACTTATATCCTTCACTATTCTTGATGGTTGCATGATAATAACCTTTGTTAAATTAAAAAAATTTTTTTATTCCATATTTATTTCTAATTTTAATAATATATAGAATAATATGCCGGCTCTGAAACAGTCGCTCAGTTTTTTTGATGTGATGAATCTGGTGATAGGAGCTATAGTCGGTGCTGACATATACATTGCAGCTGCCTTTGGAGCAGGCTTCCTGGGACCGGCTTCTATACTGGCCTGGTTAGTGGCCGGTGTTATGGCCATCATAATAGCACTCTCTTTTGCTGAGTGTTCATCAATTATACCCCGTACCGGAGGGCCCTATGCCTATGCCAAGGAAGCGTTCGGGGATTTTGTTGGATTTCTGGTGGGTTGGTCTCTCATAATAGCTGAGTGGAGTGCCATAGCAGTTTTTCCACTGGCATTTGTGGCTTATCTGGCCTATTTCTATCCCAACATGCCCCTATTTTTACAGGTCATAATAAAGATACTCTTCGTCCTTCTATTAACCGTGATTAACTTATTAGGGGTGCGAAATGCCGGCCGGGTTAACGATGTACTGACCATCCTTAAAATAGCCCCTATACTGGTTTTCACATTTGCTGCCATCATATTCTTCATAGTTCATCCATCTGTCCTGGCCGCTAATTTTACACCATTCCTTCCCCTGGGACTGGGCAACTTCGGAAGTGCACTGGTCCTGATTTTCTGGGCTTACATTGGATTTGAACTGGTTACCATACCCTCGGATGAGATAATAAATGCAAAAAAGACCATACCATTAGCTCTGGGTGTGGGTATGAGCCTAATAACGGTATTTTATATGGTAACCAACTTCCTGGTGGTTGGATCAGTGAACTGGACAGTGCTATCCCAATCCAGCGCACCTCTGGGTCTGGCCGGATTCGCTATTATGGGTGCCTTTGGTGCTTTATTGTTATCTGTCGGTGCTCTTTTTTCAATCTCCGGTTCAGATGAAGCAGACATACTGGGATCGGCCCGGATACCCTACGCTATGGCTGGAGACGGATTACTGCCACACATGTTTGCTAAGATTCATCCAAAATATGGGACACCCTATATTTCTTTAATTGTGCAGAATACAATTACCTTGATTGCCGCTATATTTGGAACCATTGAACAATTAATTATACTTTCAGTCTTCGGAATACTTTTCTGCTACATGGTAACCTGCTTTGCAGTATTCCCCCTGAAAAAGAAGTTCGGGGGAGGGATCAAACTTCCCAGATTCATCCCCATCCTGGGTATAATAATATCAATCTATATGATAACCCAGACCCAGATAAACCAGATACTCATTGGGGGAATACTTATATTAATTGGAATCCCGGTGTACATAAAATTCTCACCACAAAAAGAGCTTAATAAAGTAAGGAATGAGATAAAATATGAAAGAGGAATATTCTCCCGGAGCATACGTTACCGGGAAAAATTCATAGCCCACTTTTTAAGAAGAGTAAGAGATTTACTGGGAAGGATTTAAACAGGATCCACAATCATAACAACCAAAGGTCTCACACCAGGGAGTTAAACTGCCTTTCAGGGCTTTTTGATATTCTTCCTTAAGGAATTCTTTTTTTATTCCCACATCAACATTATTCCATGGTAATAGGCTGTTTAAATCCCACTTTGGCGCCACTTTTTCCCATTCTTTTAGGGGGATCTTATTATTTATAGATCTTTGAATTAAATCCCCCAAATCAGAAGAACCATGTGATAAAACATACTGGATAAGGGCCATTCTAGGGCTGTCTATTTTTAGATTGGATTTCCGCAACTGGGATTTTAAATATTTAACATCCCTTTTAAGGTGCTCTAAATCAATTTCATGCCACTGGAAGGGGGTGTGGGGTTTGGGGATGAAGGGGTTGACGCTGATTCGAAGGGCTGATTTCTTTTGGGGAATCTTTTCTAAATGTTTGATCAAAACTATTAGATCATCTAAATCCTGCCTGGTTTCCGTGGG
>JAJRAE010000249.1 GCA_028682985.1 Methanobacterium sp. | reverse complement strand
TCTGATATTATTATCTCATTTTCAGTTAATTCCAGGAGTTGATGGGGACATACTGGTACACAGGCACCACAACAACCACAATTATCTGCTTCATATTTCATAGATACACCGTAACTTTTTTGAAATTACATGTTGAGAAAGACTAACAAATAATTTTTTACATATTAATAATATGTGCTTATAGATTATTTAACCATTTTTATTAGAAAGAATGATTTAAAGATGGTATATTAGTAATCTGTTTTTAAAATGAGATGTAATAAAGGCGTATTATTTATTATCTTCATACACCGTTAACTTAATATAGTATGTAAACCCAAGTTCGATGTATGCAGGGGTGCCCGAGCTGGCCAAAGGGGGTGGACTTAAGATCCTCTGGCGTAGGCCTACGTGGGTTCGAATCCCATCCCCTGCATTATTATTAACTGGCAGCTATTTTAGCGATTATAAAATTCTCTAATAGTGTAACAGGATATTTTGTTGATATTATTTATTTAGTGATGAATAAGTTTAATAGTGATATTGTTATTATTAAATTAAAGATAATTCATTAAAGCCTCAGTGGCTCAGCCGGTAGAGCGATGCCTTGGTAAGGCATAGGTCGGGGGTTCGAATCCCCCCTGAGGCTCTTTTATTATTTAGTTATTTTAATTTTAATTTTTATGACCAATAATTTTCAGTAAAATAAAAAAAAATTTATGTTGATGAGTTTTGGAGGATTTTTATGCAGAGAAAAATTGTACAGCTATCTGATATTCATTTTGGTGAGAAAACCTTCTCCCATGACTTGAAAAACAATGCTCGAAAGCAGATTGAAAATGAAAACCCTGATTTAATAATAATATCTGGAGATTTAACCACCAAAGGCTACGTGCATGAATATGAAGATGCATCCACTTTATTAGATGAACTTAAGGAAATAACAAATGTCCATGTTATTCCCGGTAATCACGACGCCCGCAATGTGGGGCTGGTCCACTTTGAAAAACTCATTGGTGAGAGAAGGTTCATACACACCGATAAAAATGGGGGATTCGCCATAATTGGCCTGGATTCCTCAGAACCGGATATCAATGATGGACAGATCGGAATTGATCAGATGCTGTGGCTTTCTGCAGAACTTGAGAAAATACCAGATGATCTATGCAAAATAGTGACTTTTCACCACCATCTTCTACCCATTCCCCAAACCGGACGTGAGAGGAACATATTACTGGATTCCGGAGATCTTCTCAGACTATTCATAGGAAGTGGGGTGGATTTTGTCTTAAACGGACATAAACATGTCCCTAATGTTTGGATGGTGGAGAATATGGTTACTTTAAATTCTGGAACCGCCACCACCCGCAAATTAAGAGGGGAAACCTACCCATCCTACAACCATCTGATAATAGATGACGGCGAGATCTTTGTTAACATTATTAATACTGAATCAGGATATAAGAGGGAGTTAGCCCGCTATTCAGTTAAGGTGGAGGGTGATGAGTACAACATCTGCTCCCATAAACATAACTTCCTGCACCCTACTGGAGCTTTGTAAGTAGAAAGATTAATCTGGAATTTAAATATTATTACCTAATAAGAAAATTAAAAAAAATTATAGGGAATACAATCTAACCTTAATAAAGAATTAGAAAAAAATTTGGGGAATACAATTTAATATTATTACCTTAATAATGTATTTAGAAAAAATTGCAAATATACTCTAATTATAAGATGATAAGATGGCAAAGGGTTTAGATGTATTAATGGCAGGATTAATAGCCGGTATTGTAGCTTACACTACTTCGCAGCTGGGTATTGGTGGAACAGTAATAGGTGCGGTGTTGGGGTCTATGCTGTATCAGCTAATGAGCTATTTTGTTAAAGATCCTGTAGAGAACGTGAAAACACAGAAGGTGGAAAGAGAAATCTTCTATGTATTTCCACTGGTAATTATACTGGTTATAGAAGTGATTTATTTACTTGCGCAGATTTATAACCAGCCGGATCAGATAATCTTCACACTGGAAAGCGCCACCGGAAACAATCTCTTTAAAATAATGGGGATTGGACTAATAATAATGGGCTTATACCCCATAATCCAACCAAAGAAAATAAACAAGATTTATGGATACATACTGCTGGTGGTGGGTGTTATAAAACTACTGGTGGGCTTTGTGGATATCAACACCCCAGTGGCACAGTTATACGCACCATTATATTATCAAATGAATGAAGTAGTGTCTTTGGCGGTTATTGCAGCTATCACCTTCGTGGTTGTGGCCATAACCCGGGAATCAATTCAGTTATACTATCATAGGGATGAAGAAATCAAAGAAGAATAATAAAATAATATTATCGTTAATTAATTTAAAGTATTGAGGTAATAATGAGCAATAAAGGAAAAAATAACACCCTGAAGTCTATTCTGGATGTTATACTCTATGAAAACCCATCTACACAGGATGAGATAGCTGATAAGCTAGGTTTAACCCGCAGATATGTTACTAAACTTCTGCAGCCTTTAGTTAAAAGAGGTGTTGTTAAGAGGGCATACATACTGGATTTAAAGAAATTCGATGAATTTTCTGATATGTTTCAGGAAGAACCTACTTCCCGGGACCATGCTGGTACTTTCCTAATTAATGAAATGCTTAAGAACATGGCCGAACATGTCTGTGAACAGTTTGACCGGTCTTTTGATGCTTTCCTTGAATATGATGAAGAAATGGCCAATGAAGCCCTGAAAATGGATTTTGTGACCAATAATATGCATGAAAAGGT
>JAJRAE010000005.1 GCA_028682985.1 Methanobacterium sp. | reverse complement strand
TAAACCTGGACAAGCCTTCAGGACCCACTTCTCATGAAGTTGATTCCTGGATCAAGAAAATACTGGAAGCAGATAAAACCGGACACGGGGGAACATTAGATCCCCGGGTAACCGGAGTATTGCCAGTTGGTATTGACCAGGCCACCAGAGTGATACACCTCCTTCTGGAAGCCCCCAAAGAATATGTTTGTCTGATGAGGCTACATGAAGAAGTGGACCCCTGCCAGATAAGCGGCATACTCAGAGAATTCCAGGGAAAGATCTTTCAAACACCACCAGTAAAATCAGCAGTGAAAAGAGAGCTTCGGGTCAGGAAAATATACTACGCTGACCTACTGGAACTGGAAGCACAGGACGTACTCTTCAAAATCGGCTGTGAAGCAGGGACATACATCCGAAAATACTGCCATGACATAGGGGAGGCATTGGGCTGTGGTGCTCATATGGCTGAACTGCGCAGAACACGAGCAGGACCCTTCCATGAACAGTGCAACCTCAGAAATTTACAGGAACTAACTGACGCCCACCACTACTGGGTGGAGGAGAAGGATGAAACCGCGCTGAGAGAAGTGGTTATGCCAATGGAACAGGCAGCAGCTCATCTTCCAAAAGTAGTAATCAGAGATTCAGCAGTGGATGCCGTGTCACACGGGGCAGATCTGGCAGCTGGCGGAATCCTAAAGTTAAGCCCCAGTATTGAGAAAGGCTCCACCGTGGCACTGGAAACGTTGAAAGGTGAACTGGTTGCTGCCGGCCGAAGTCTCTACAAAGCAAGTGAAATATGTGAGATAAGCAAGGGAATTATGGTGGATATAAACAAAGTTTTTATGGAACCAGGAACATATCCAAAGATGTGGAAGTAAAAAAAAATCTGCTCTTTGTATAGGACTTCCAAAACTCGATAAAACTTATCTATTATAATATTCAGACCTTAGATAGAATAGATAATTTCAGGCAAAATAGTCATCGTTATGCCGGGATAGTCTAGCCTGGTAAGGCGCAAGACTGGAAATCTTGTGGAGCTTTGCTCCGCCTGGGTTCAAATCCCAGTCCCGGCGTTAAAAATAGGGTATCAAAAAGAGAAAAAATTTGAAATTCATAATAAATTAAAAAAAATAGTTCAGTAGTAGAATTTGTAAAAATAAAATTTTAACCAATAATTCACGAAACTTGTGCAAAATGTTTTTTGGAGGAAAAAAGTATGGAAGAAGAATTCAAACACATGGTCCGTATCGCCAGAAGAGATGTGGATGGTAACAAACCAGTAGTAAACGCACTCGCCGATATAAAAGGTGTGGGAATAGCATTATCCGGGGCCATAAGTTCATCAATGGGTTTAGATTTAAACCAGAAAATAGGATACTTATCAGATAACAAAATAAACGAGATTGAAAAATCAATTAGACATCCGGAGAAGCTTAAAATTCCAGAATGGATGCTTAACCGGAGAAATGATTATGAAACCGGTAAAACGGAACATTTAATAGAATCAGACCTGATGATGCGACTCAGAGATGACCTCAACCGAATGAAGAAGATAAGAAGCTATAAAGGAAGAAGACATGAAGTAGGCTTACCGGTTAGAGGTCAGAGAACCAAATCCACCTTCAGAAAAGGATCATCTGTAGGTGTCAGTAGAAGAAGAAGAGGATAAAAATTTTAGGAGAATGATCATATGGGACATCCAAGAAAAGCAAGAAAAAAATATGACACACCATCTCATCCCTGGAACGCTGATAGAATAAAATTAGAAAACAAATTAATCAAGAAATACGGGCTTAAAACTAAAAAGGAAATCTGGAAAGCGGAAACCACGGTTAAAAGATACAGAAGAGATGCCAGACAACTTTTGGGTATGTCCAGTGAACAGAACGTTACCGAAAGAAAGCAACTATTAAGTCACCTGATAAAACAGGGCTTTTTAGGAAAGGAAGCTAATCTGGAAGATGTGTTAAACTTAACCATGGAAGACGTGCTACGCAGAAGACTGCAAACCATGGTACACCAGAAGGGACTGGCCAACACAGCCAAACAATCCCGAATAATGGTAGTGCATGGACATATAGCCCTGGACGGTAAAAAAATAGACTCCCCCAGCTATCTGGTTAAAAGCGGAGAAGAAGAACTCATAGGATTCTACCAGGGTTCAGTCATGGAAAAAATACAGAAAGAACAGACCAGCCAAAAAGCTGGTGAAGAATAAATAAAGGTGAAATAATGGCGGATAATGAAAAATGGGGCGTAGCTAATATTTACAGTTCCTTTAACAACACCATAATAACCGTAACCGACCTCACCGGAGCAGAAACCATAACCCAGTGGTCTGGAGGAAAAGTGGTGCGGGCAGATAGACAGGAATCATCACCCTTCGCAGCAATGGAAGCAGCGACAAGAGCAGCAGATGATGTAAAAGAAAAAGGATTAATTGGACTGCACATCCGGGTAAGAGCACCCGGAGGAAACGGTCCCAGAACACCAGGACCAGGTGCACAGGCTACTATAAGAGCATTTGCTAGGGCCGGTATTAAGATAGGCAAGATTGAAGATGTCACTCCAATACCTCACGACGGTACAGGAAGACCGGGAGGTAAAAGGGGGAGAAGGGTCTAATATGGATATACACATAAAAAGCAGCGATGATCAGAAGATGGTTCTGGTGATAGAAGGGGTAGATGTACCTTTCATCAATGCCCTGCGCCGGATCTGTACAGTAGAAGTACCCTCTATGGCCATAGATCAGGTGGATATAATAATGAATGATTCACGTATATTTGACGAAGTGCTGGCCCACAGATTAGGACTGGTACCCTTAACCACTGATCTGGAATCCATCATAATGCATGATGATTGCGACTGCGAAAGCCACTGTCCACGCTGCAGTGTTTCCCTGATCTTAAAAGAAAAAGGACCAAAAACAGTCTACACCGGAGACCTAACAACACAAGATCCCAAAATAGCTCCTGTTCATGACACCATTCCTCTCTTAAAGTTGAGGGATGATGAATCGGTTGAACTGGAAGCCATAGCCAAAATGGGAAAGGGACTTGAGCATGCTAAATGGCAGCCCACAACCTCATCAGCCTACAAATATTACCCTGTAATTACCATTGATACTGAAAAATGTGAAGCATGCGCCAAGTGTGCAGAGGAATGTCCCAGAGGCGTCCTGGAATTTGATGAGAAGAAAAGTAAGATCATGGTGGTTGACCCGGAAAACTGTAATATGTGCAAAACCTGTATGAAGGACTGTGAAGTGGAAGCCATTACCGTGGAAGGTTTAGAGGATAAATTCATTTTCGTCATTGAAACCGATGGATCTCTTAAACCAGAAGAAGTAATAGGCAAAGCATGCGACATATTAGCTCTGAAATCTGAAAATATAATAAAATTCACCAAAGGAGAATAGTTATAATGGAATCAAAAACCAATCCCCAGATCACTAAACTTATAAAAACTCTTAAAGAGAAATCATACCAGGAAAAAGCGGCCATATGGAAGAAACTGGCCCAGAAACTGGAGAAATCTACCCGAAGCCGAGCGGAAGTAAACCTATCACAGATAAACCGGCACACCCAACCAGATGAACTGGTCTTAGTGCCAGGTAAAGTATTGGGAAGCGGAGTACTGGATCATAAAGTTAAGATAGCAGCTCTAAATTTCTCCAAATCCGCAGAAGAAAAAATAGGAAATGCCGGAGGAGAATGTCTGGATATAAACCAGCTACTCGTGAAAAACCCCACTGGCACCGGCGTCAGAATTATAGAATAAAAAAAATCTAAGGAAGTAATTAACATGATCATAGATGGAGAAGGACTCGTACTGGGAAGACTGGCCAGCAAGGTCAGTAAAAAACTCCTGGAAGGCGAGGATATAACAGTTTTAAATGCTGATAAAATTGTAATATCAGGAAACAAGGAATGGGCCTATGCAAAGTATAAACAGAGAATAGATCGGGCCAGCATTTCAAACCCCAGAAGAATGGGACCTAAATTTCCACGCCGACCGGACGATATATTTAGAAGAACAGTAAGGGGCATGTTGCCCTATAAAAAACCTAAGGGAAGAGAAGCATTTAAATCATTAAAAGTTTATGTAGGGATTCCCCGAGAATTCCAGGATCAGGAAGCTTTAAAACCCCTGGAAGCCCAACCCAGACACATAATAAAAAGCATAGAACTGGGAAGAGTATCCCAGCTATTGGGTGCTAAATATTAAAAAAATCCCTTTTAAGATATTAAGATTAAAATAATAATAAGGATCAGTGAAATTATGAAAAAAGTTATTCACACCAGTGGGAAGAGAAAAACAGCCATAGCCCGGGGTAAATTCCGGGAAGGAAAAGGAAGGGTGAGAGTTAACAAATTCCCAACCGAATTATACCAGCCAGAACTGGCCCGGCTCAAGATAAACGAACCACTAACCCTAGCAGGGAACCTGGCCGATAACGTTGATATAGATGTAAAAGTAGTTGGCGGAGGAGTAATGGGACAGGCAGAAGCTGCCAGAATGGTCATAGCTAAAGGACTAGTCCAGTGGACAGGTGACATGGACCTCAAAGAAAAATACACTCAATACGACCGAACCATGCTTGTTGGAGATCCCAGACGAAGCGAACCTAAAAAGTACGGTGGAAGAGGCGCAAGAGCCCGAAGACAGAAGAGTTACAGGTAAACTAATCCTCCCTATTTGAAATTTTTTACTAAAAAAAAGATATTTTTAAACAAGTCTTGAATGACTGTTAAAATCTAAAAAGAAATGATCATATGATTCCAGTTAGATGTTTAAGTTGTGGAAAAGTAGTATCAGCCTATTACGAGGAATACCAGAAGAGAACTGCTGAGGGAGAAGATCCCAAGGAAGTGCTGGAAGACCTGGGAATAGACAAATACTGCTGCCGAAGGATGTTCATATCCCACGTAGAAGTATGGTAGATAATTGGGGGGCCGTAGGGTAGCTTGGTCCATCCTCTCAGCCATTGAAATAAGTATTCAGTTAGTTATAATGAATTAAAGATTCAAAATAACGAATATTTCTTCAACTGAAACGGGGATGGTCAACATACACCGGAACGCTGGAGACCCGAGTTCAAATCTCGGCGGCCCCACTTAAAAAAAAAACCAGTTAACATTAAATAAAAACCATTATAATTATATAAAATATAAAACCTAGGCCGGATAAAAAAGATATTTACTCTTATCAATTAAAAAAAACCATTTAATTTTTCAATTTTAAGATTGGTAATCCCCCGGTTATGGGTAATTGATTAAAAAAAAAATTTTGGAGAAAAAAAATCATGCCCAGAAAGAAAAGTAGTACTAAAAAGGAAGTAGCCCCTTTAAAACTAACCCGATTTGAAAAAGCTCGACTAATAGGTGCCAGAGCTCTTCAACTTTCCATGGGCGCCAAACCCCAGATAGAAGTCACTGGCTCCATTGACCCCATAGACATAGCCACCCAGGAACTTAAGGAAAACGTACTACCACTGGAAGTGAACAGGGTCCTGGTGGAGTAGAATTCTAAATTTATAAATATTAGATAAAATATTAATGAAAATTCAAACTAAATCCAATAAATAAAGCCTGAATTAACCCACTATTTTTTTTAGAGGTGTTTACCTTGGATAGCATCATAGAAGACATAAGAGTAAGAAAAATTTTAGATAGCAGAGGAAATCCCACCCTGGAGGTGGATGTAATAACCTGGAACGGTTTTGGAAGGGCAGCAGCTCCCAGCGGTGCCAGTACAGGCGCAAGAGAAGTAGTAGCTTTTCCCTCTGGTGGAGTGGATAAAATCATAGGTGAAGTGGAGGATATAATCTCCTCTGAACTTATAGGAATGGACGCCGAAGACCTGAATGAAATCGACCTGGTGCTGAAGGAAATAGACGGCACAGAAAACTTATCATCAATTGGAGGAAACACCACCGTAGCTGTATCAATGGCAACAGCCAAAGCCGCAGCATCATCCTACAACATGCCCCTTTACCGCTTCCTGGGCGGAAACATGCCCACAGAAATACCTTACCCCCTGGGAAACATGATTAATGGAGGAGCCCATGCCGGACGAAACGCACCGGATATACAGGAATTCCTGGTCATACCAGTAGGGGCGGAAAACATCACTGAAGCAGTTTTCACCAATGTTAATGTGCACCGTAAAGTTAGAGAGTTAATACAGGCCAAAGACCAGTCTTTCACTGGAGGTAAAGGTGACGAGGGTGGATGGGCACCTAACCTGACCAATGAAGAAGCCCTGGAAATTCAGGTTAAATCCTGCCAATCAGTAACCGATGAAACCGGTGTGGAAGTAAAACCCGCCCTGGACATGGCAGCCAGCGAAATGTGGGATAACCAGGAAGAAAATTACATCTACTCCCGAGAAGGAGTTAAACGAACCACCGGTGAACAAATAGACTTTGTAGAGGAAATCATAGATACTTATGGATTTTACTACGTGGAGGATCCCATCCGTGAGGATGATTTTGATGGATTCACCGAGTTAACCAGAAAAGCAGGAGATAAATGCCTGATCTGTGGAGACGACCTTTTTGTAACCAACGCAGAAATTCTACAAGAAGGAATCAAAAAGAAGGCAGCTAACTCCATCATCATAAAACCCAACCAGATAGGAACCCTAACTGACACCTACCAGACCGTGGAACTAGCCCGCAATAATAAATACGTACCTGTGGTATCCCATCGCTCTGGTGAAACCACTGATGAAACCATCGCCCACCTGGCAACGGCCTTCGCCTGTCCCATCATAAAAACCGGGGCAGTGGGCGGAGAGAGAATAGCTAAGCTCAACGAACTTATCCGAATTGAGGAAGAAATAACCAACCCCACAATGGGAATGATCAAAAAATATCGGTAAAAAAATTCTAAATTAATAATAAAAAAAAATTTTTATTAAAAAAATTTACAAAAAAAACCATTAAACAAGGAAAAACCCTAAACAGAACAAGGAGAATATCAAATATGGCTAAAATAATAATAGACTACGAAAAATGCGAAGGTGCTGATTGCGCAGAATGTGCAGATGTATGCCCCATGGAAAACTTCAAAATAGAAGGTGAAAAAATCATAGTCTGCAATCAGGATGAATGCAGCCTCTGTGAAGTATGCATGGACGTATGCCCCAACGAGGCAGTTAAAGTAGAAGAAGACTAAGTTACAAATTATTTAATAATTTATTCAAGCTTTTAATAAAAGAAATGCAAAAAAAAGAGATCTTAATTTGCATTTTTTTATTTTATAAAAAAAACCCAGATAAATACATAGATGCCACTAAAAAAAAACCGCTAATTTAAATCTAGGTGGCCATTTTTAAATCTGGGGCAAAAAAAAATTTTAATAAATAAATGATTATTTGAGGTGATAAGTTTGTCAGAACTTTTAATTCCCCTGGACAGATATTTAGCAGCCGGTCTACACATCGGCACACAGCAGAAAACAAAGGACATGGAGAGGTACATCTACCGGGTTAGGGCAGATGGACTATATGTATTGGATGTTAGGAAAACCAACGATAGAATTATATCAGCCGCCAAATTCCTGGCCAAATTCGACCCAGACGATATACTGGTGGTATCCACCAGACAGTATGGGCAAGCGCCAGTTAAAAGATTTGGAGAGATTTCCGGAGCAAAAACCATACCTGGAAGATTCATACCAGGAACCCTTACCAACCCCGCCTACAACAAGTTCATAGAACCCAAAGTACTGGTGGTAACCGACCCCAGATCAGACTCACAGGCCATAATTGAAGCAAAACAAATGGGACTACCCGTAGTAGCCCTCTGCGACACCGAAAACCTCCTGGGTAATGTGGATATAGTGGTGCCGGTTAACAACAAGGGAAGAAAGGCCATAGCACTGGTTTACTGGTTACTGGCTCGACAGATGCTCCGGGAGAAGGGAATCCTGAAGGAAGACCAAGACCTGGATATAGAGCCCACCGACTTTGAACTAAAGATTTAAAAAAAAATTTATCTTAAAAATAATAGGGAATAAAAAATTAAAGAGCAGTGATTTAATGATAAGAAGACCTGCAGTGGCAGGAACATTCTACGAAGGCGATCCTGAATCTTTAAGAAAACAGATAGAATGGTGCTTTAAACACCAGCTTGGCCCGGGCCGAACCCCAGAAATCATAGGGAAAAGCCGGGAAATAAAAAGCATAATAGCACCCCATGCCGGGTACATGTTCTCCGGACCAGTAGCAGCACACAGCTACCTGAAACTTGCAGAAGACGGCCTACCAGACACCTTTATAATATTATGTCCCAACCACACTGGAATGGGATCTGGTGTCTCCACCGTAACCGAAGGAGCATGGGAAACACCACTGGGCATAGTGGATATAGACAGTGAATTTTCAGAAAAACTAATAGAAAAAGCACCCATCATAGACTCAGAACCATTAGCCCATCTTCAGGAACATAGCTGCGAAGTACAGGTACCCTTCCTTCAGTATCTGGCAGATAAAGCAGGAAAACAATTTAAAATTGTGCCCATCTGCATCTGGATGCAGGATCTGGAGACCACAACTGAAATAGGGGAGGCACTAGCACTCACAAGTCAGGAACTGGGAAGAGATGTGGTGGTGGTGGCCAGCACTGATTTCACCCACTATAAACCACAGGAAGTAGCAAGCAGCACTGATCATCAGGTACTGGAAGCCATACAGGCGCTGGATGAGGAAACCATGATGAGGAAGGTGCAGGAACTGAACGTTACTATGTGTGGATTCGGCACAGTAACCAGTGCAATAGTGTTTTCTAAAGCACTGGGAGCGAAAAGGGCAGAAATACTTAAATACGCAACCAGCGGAGACACAACCAAAGATTACAGTGCAGTGGTGGGATACGCATCAGCAATTATTCTGTAAAATTTACCTATTATGAATATTTAATAGAATAATTTCTCTATAGGACATAAAAAGAAATTAATGATAATAAGAACATTAATTATCTAATTAAGGTTAATTAACATGCTAATTACAGCATCAGCACCGGGTAAGGTAATATTATTTGGTGAACACGCAGTAGTCTATGGTAAACCAGCCATAGCTGTCGCTGTAAACAAAAAGGCCCATCTGACAATTAAGGAACGACAGGACAGCAAACTTAAAGCTCATATAAAGGGACTGGATATAAATGCATCCCTGGATCTGGAAAATATTCCCACTATTAATCATGAATTCCAGAGAGGAATTCTGAAATATGTCCTGAAATCATGGGAAATAATACAAGAAAAACAGAAAACAGTCCCAGTAAAAGGTTTGGACATAATCCTGAATATAGAGATGCCCATTGGAGCGGGATTAGGATCATCTGCCGCAGTTACAGTGGCCACTCTATCAGCTTTAAATAAATACTACAAAGCTGATCTGGAAAGAGATGAGATAGCCAACCTAGCCTATCAGGTGGAACTGAAAGTTCAGGGAGCAGCTAGCCCCATCGACACCACATTAAGCACTTATGGCGGTGCAATATACCTATCAACAAACCGTAAAGCTGAGAAATTACCGGTAAAATATGAACTACCCCTGATAATCGGACACACCCCCAGAGAGGGGAACACAGAAGAACTGATTCGCATAGTTCGCAAAAGGATGGAAAAATATCCCAACTCCATAAAGCCCATATTTGAATCAATTGAACAGGTAACCATGGAAGCCCGAGAAGCGTTACTTGAAGGGGACCATGAAAAGCTGGGAGAACTTATGAATATTAATCACGGTTTGTTAGATGCTTTGGGAGTGAGCACACCCACTTTATCCAGGATGATATACCAGGCCAGAGAAGCAGGAGCTCTCGGCTCAAAAATTACCGGGGCTGGTGGAGGGGGAAGTATAATAGCCTATTCCCCCGGAAAAACAGATGAAGTGCTCCAGGAACTGGGAAAGTTAGAGAAAGCATTTCAGATAAAATTATCTGAAGAAGGAGTAACCACCAACATTCAATAAAAATTGAAATCTTGGTTTATCATAAAATACTAATCAAGCTTTAAAATTTATATAACCTTTGAATAATTTATTAAAAAAACCTAAGGATTAAAAGAAAATCCTTATCTAAATAATCAGTCACCTATACGGGGTGTTAGATAATTTGAAAATCCTAAAGCTGGGTGGAAGTGTCATAACTAAAAAGGATGAACAGACACCCACAATAAATTATGAAAACCTCAGGCGAATAGCCGGGGAAATAGCAGAATCCAACCAATCGCAACTGGTAATAGTACATGGAGCTGGATCCTATGGCCATCCCTACGCCAGAGAATATAGAATAGGAGAAAAAATAGAGAACCCTCAAGACTTAAATAGAAAGATGTTGGGATTTTCCAAGATCCACCAATCTGTAAATGAACTAAATAGCTTGCTATGTGAAGAGCTCGCAAATCAGGGTTTGCCCACCATACCCCTGCCCCCGTCCGCATTTATAACCACCAGAAATAAACGGATAGATAAAGCAGATACCATAATAATACATAAATACCTTAAAAAAGGATTCATACCTGTTCTTTATGGTGATGTGGTGCTGGATGAAAATGAATCCATCCAGATGGCTGTTCTATCTGGTGATCAGGTCATCAAATTCGTAGCAGGTAAACTCCAACCAGAAAGGGTGATATTGGCCACTGATGTAGATGGAATATACAATAAAAACCCTAAAAAATATCCAGAAGCAATGCTACTGGAAACAATATCCTCAGCTGAGCAAATAGAAACAGATAAAGGCAACATTGTGGATGTAACAGGTGGAATGGGTGGAAAAATCAAGGAACTCATAAGTCTCCTGGATTTAGGAATAGAATCTGAAATAATAAACGCCAACCAGAAAGGTCTCTTAAAAAAAGCACTGAAAGGCGAAAAAGTTAGGGGAACCACTATAAAAAGGAAATAACACTTAAAAATTAAAAAATTAATTATAATAAATATTAAAAAAATTAAAAGGAACAAAGATAATGATTTCTGATAGAAAATTAGAACACCTGAAGCTTTGCACTGAATGTGATGTTCAGTATAAGCATAAAAGAACAGGTTTTAATGACATTGAATTAATTCATAAAGCTCTCCCTCAGGTAAATAAGGAAGAGATAGATCTAAAAACAAAGTTTCTGGGAAAAGAACTGGAAGCTCCCATAATAATAACAGGCATAACAGGAGGACACCCTGCAGCCCTGGCTATAAACCAGGCCCTGGCCAGCGCAGCTGAAAAACTTAAGATAGGTATGGGCATGGGCAGCCAGAGGGCAGCCATAGAAAACCCTGAACTGGAGTCAACCTACACCATAATAAGGGATGAGGCACCATCCACCCTGATAATAGGAAATATAGGAGCGCCCCAGATAGAACTGGCAGAGCAAGCAGCGGCCATGATGGATCTGGATGCCCTGGCCATCCACTTAAACCCCCTCCAGGAAGCAATTCAACCAGAGGGAGATGTGGATTCTGCAAATTATCTGGAATTAATAGAGGAAGCCACCAGCACCCTAAAAATACCGGTAATGGTTAAGGAAACTGGTGCAGGTATAAAAAGAGAGGATGCTTTGTCCTTAGTAAAGGCAGGAGTTGATGCCATTGATGTGGCAGGCTCAGGTGGAACCAGCTGGGCTGCTGTTGAAACCTACCGATCAAAGGAACGAAATCTGGGAGAGCTATTCTGGGACTGGGGAATACCCACCGCAGTCAGCACCATAGAAGTTGCAGAGTCAGTCAAAATACCCATACTATCCTCAGGAGGTATCCGGAATGGAATGGACATGGCAAAAGCAATAGCACTGGGAGCTGACACCGCAGGAATAGCTTTACCACTCCTGAAAGAAGCATATCAGGGAAAAGAAGCAGTAACTGCCAAAATACAGAAGTACATGGATGAACTAAAAGTCGCCATGTACCTGGTGGGAGCATCCAGTATAGAAGAACTAAGAAATTGTGACCTGATTATACAGGGAAAAACCAGAGAATGGCTCCAGGAAAGGGGTCTGGACACTACAAAATATGCAAGGAGAACATTACAATGAGCGTAGAAGTAATAGCCATAGGTGGATATGAAGAAGTAGGAAAGAACATGACCGCCGTGAAGATAGGGGAAGACGTGGTTATATTTGATATGGGAATTCACCTAGACAGAGTGCATATACATGAAGATACTGACATGGCCCGGATGCACAGTTTGGACCTTATAGAAAGGGGAATAATACCTGATGATACACTGATGAAGGACGTGGATGGAAAGGTAAGGGCCATAGTATTCACCCACGGTCATCTGGACCACATTGGAGCTGTGGGAAAACTGGCCCACCGCTACGAAGCACCATTAATCGGAACACCCTATACCATGGGGCTCATCGAGAAAACCATAAAGTCGGAGAAGAAATTCAATGTAAACAACCCTCTTAAGGTTTTAAATCCGGGGGAGAAGATACAGTTATCTCCTGATATAACCCTGGAATTTGTTCACACCACCCATAGTTTACCTCAGACAGTTAACGTAGCATTACACACATCAGAAGGTATAATCGTATATGCTAATGACTTTAAATTTGACAATCACCAGATGTTATCCCCACCACCGGACTATAAAAGACTGAGGGAGCTGGGACGACAGGGAGTGCTGGCATTAATTGTAGAAACCACCAGGATGACTGAAAATCAGGAAGTTAAAACTTATTCCGAAAAGGTGGCCCGACTTAACCTGCAGGATATCATGGAACAGGCCCTCACTGAGAAGGAAGGAATGTTAATTACCACATTCTCCTCACACATCGAACGTATACAGGCCATCTGTAACATTGCAGACCAAAGCGACAGGCAAATATTACTCCTGGGAAGATCCATGGAACGATTCGGCAGCATAGCAGAAAAACTGGGAATTCTTAACCTGCCACCAACTACCAGCATATTCGGCAGTCCCAAGGCAGTTAACCGGGCTTTATCCCGGGCCGAGGAAAAGAGGGAGGATTATCTCCTGGTAACCACCGGACATCAGGGTGAAGTTGACGCCCTCCTACCCAGAATAGCCAACAACAAGACCAACTTCCAGGTGAGAAGGGGAGATAACATACTGATATCAGCACCCATCATACCCAGCCCCATGAACATAGCCAACAGAAATGTAATGGAGAGAAGGCTTAAAACAAGCGGAGCCCGCATATATCCAAACATACACGT
>JAJRAE010000141.1 GCA_028682985.1 Methanobacterium sp. | reverse complement strand
CGGTTTATCCCGTCAATTTCCCTTATAACATCCACCACAGCGTCTGGCAGGAGTGTTTCCCAGTCATCACCTAGAAGCATTCTTCTTCTTACCTCTGTTCCTGAGTATACTTCCCTGTTAAAAAGAGGAGGGGTGGTTACCTGGTAGCCTGCTTCAATAAACAACCTCTGCACCAGGGGATTTCCAGAATATATCATCTCAAATGGGGGTGTTAGCATTTTTACCTGGGCCACCCAGAGAGAGTTGCGGGTTACATCCTGTATAGGTGTGATGTAGTATTTGCTGGGTGGAATATCATTCTCAGATAATGCTTTGTTTATCATCATGGTCCGCTCACCAGCGGTGAAGGGATCTTTAAGGGTGTGGCTTAGCTGGGCACTGCCAATACCAATTATCACTTCATCTACCTCTTCCAGGATCCGTTTTATAACATCCATATGGCCGTCATGAATGGGTTGCAGTCTTCCCACCAGCAATCCTCTGATTTTTTCCACCATTTTTAAATCACCATCTAGATATACTTAGTTCAGTATATTTATTATAAGCTAATTTATGGTATTTATTTAATTGGTTTGGGAATCTATTAAAACAAGTGAATCAAGATTTAAATAAAATTAATGTTTAATAAAAATTGATTTTAAAGAATTTTTAAATTCGGTGTTGTGATCATGATAACAGTTAAAAATTTATCAAAGACTTATGAAGTACAGGACGGAGCCGTTATTAAGGCGTTAAAGGATGTAAGCTTTAAGTTAGATAAGGGTGAAATTCTGGGAATAATAGGTATGAGTGGTTCAGGTAAAAGCACACTTTTGAGGATAATAAGGGGTGTAGAGCCATTTGACAGTGGAGAAATAGATATAAATGGTATTGAAATTACGCCGGATTCCAATCCTTACCAGAGTCGTAAATTAAGGGAAGCCACAGCCATCCATCTGCAGAGGTCGTTTGGCCTGTGGGCGGAGACCGCCATCCAGAATGTTCTCCGAAAGCTTTATGGGGCTAAATATGGAGATGAAGCCTTAACTGATTTTGACTACGCCTATAATGAGTTTGAAGATGAGGCTATGGAACTACTTAAACTGGTGGGCCTGGAACATAAGGCAGAACACTTCGCACCAGTATTAAGCGGGGGGGAGAAGCAGCGATTGATAATGGCCCGGCAATTAGCTAAAAAGCCTGAACTTCTTCTTTTAGATGAGCCGGCCACCATGTCCTGTCCCAAATCCAAACAGGAAATTCTGGACGCTATTAAAAACATTAACCAGGAACTAGGGGTGACCGTGCTTTTGGTATCCCATCTTCCTGAAGTGCATAATTACCTTTCTGATCGTTTATTACTGATGGAAGACGGTAGAATAATCGATGAAGGTCCATCAAAGGATATTATTTTGAAATTTGTTAAAGATATGGAACCGGCAATACCTCTGCGGGAATCTTCTGATATTGGAGGGCCCATTATAAAGGTGGAGGATATCAACCGAAAATTTACCATACTTAAAGCGGGTAATGTTCTAAATATCGAAGATGTCAATCTGGATATAAATGAAGGTGAAATAGTTTCCCTCATTGGTCCCAGTGGAGCTGGAAAGACCGTCCTTTTAAGGATGATTGCTGGTCTGGATTCTCCTGATTCTGGCAAAGTATTCTTTAAACTGGATGGGGAATGGGTGGATATGCATAAACCAGGACTATCTCGGATGAACATCCGAAGGAAGATGGGGTTCATGCACCAGGAGTTTTCTCTGATACACCATGCCAAGGTAAAAGACCAGATAGCAGCTCGACTTGGAGTTAAAAATGAAAACGTGTTATGGGAAGCTAAGCAGAAGGCTAAAGAACTGGATATCACCGATAAAATACTTGATATTCTCTATCAATTAACTGATCTGCCGGAAAATGAGGCTAAAATGCGACTGGAGCAGATCGGATTATCTTCCAATACACTGGAGGTTCTTTTCCCCAGATTTCCGGATAAGTTGGTTAAAGAATATGCGAAGCCCGTATTCGAGGCTCTGGATCTTCCTATGGAAATACTCGACCGTTATTCTTATGAATTATCTGGTGGGCAGAAGGTTAGAGCTACTTTAGCTCTGGTTCTGGCATCAAAGCCAGAAATACTGATACTGGATGAACCATTCGGAGATCTGGATCCTATAACTCTCAGAATGGTTGCTAATTCACTTAAAAAGATTAACAACACTTTCAACACAACCATACTAATGGTGAGCCACCATATTGATTTTATTGAAGAGGTAACCACTAGGGCTATAATGATGGAGGAAGGTAAAATAGTTAAATTTGGTGAACCTCACCAGATGTGCCACGACTTTATTAAACGCTGCAACGCACTTTATCTTGAGGATTTAGATAGTCTAAGAGAGCAGATGGCTGGATAAAATCCTTATCTTTTTTTATTTTATAAAATTTTTTATTGCAGTAAACACATATAATAATATTAAATTATGTCCGGTGATTTTGTTATGTTTCAAAGAATACTGGTTCCCAGTGATGGTTCTAAATGCTCCCTTAAAGCTGAAGATGTGGCAATTTCCATAGCCAGGAAATTTAATTCTCGTTTAGTGGTGGTTCATATCATAGATGAGAAGTTAATCTACCCATTTGAAGTGTTGGAAGAAGAGGGAAATAAAATACTGGATGAGGCAGCCCTAAAAGCCAGAGAACAGGGAGTAGAGGTAGAACGGGTTTTAATTATGGGAAACCCGGTTCATGATATAGTTAAAATCACGGAAAAAACCAAAGCCGACTTACTGGTTATTGGGACCCATGGAAAGTCCGGATTATCCAAAATGTTAATGGGAAGTGTGGCAGAAAATGCCATGAAAAATGTTAAAATACCTATTTTATTGGTTAAATAACGGATTAATAGAATGGAATTTATTTCAAAACCAAATTTTAAATAATTCAAAGCCCATATATTAAGATACAGATTATTTTAAATATTGAGGTGGGTTTTTTGAAAAAATATAAATGCAAAGTATGTGGGTATTTATATTATCCAGAAGCTGGCGAATCGCGGAATGGTACTCCTCCTGGCACTGCATTTGAGGATCTGCCAGAAAATTGGCACTGCCCCCACTGTGGTGCGGGTTTAAACCGTTTCCAGGCGATGTAAAATTGTTTTTAGGAGGGAGAAAATTTATGGCTAAATATAAATGCAGAACATGCGGATACGTCTATGATCAGGAAAAAGGTGAGCCTAAATCGGATATAAGTCCTGGAACAGCCTTTGAAGACCTGGGAAATAAGTGGGTTTGTCCCCATTGTAAAGCTGGTAAAAACAAATTCCAGAAATACATTTAAATATTTAAAAAATTTAACTTTAAACAGATGTATTAAAAACCAGCCATTAAATGGCAATTTTTTTTGGAGGTTAAAAATTATGGAAAAATACATTTGTACAGCTTGCGGATACACCTATGACCCAGAGCTTGGCGATCCAACCACCGGAATAGAAGCTGGCACAACATTTGAAGACTTACCAGATGACTGGGTTTGTCCACTCTGTGGGGTGGGTAAAGCCATGTTTAAGAAGATTGATTAAGTAAAACAAAAATTTTTTTATAAAAATTTATTTTTTGGGGTGAGATAAATGCTTGATAAAGAAATGGAAGCAGCCATTAACAAGCAATTAAATGCAGAAATATATTCTTCCTACCTGTACCTATCTATGGAGGCTTATTTTGAAACGATTGATCTGAGCGGTTTTGCCAGATGGATGAGAGCGCAGGCAAAGGAGGAACTAGACCATGCCATGAAGTTCTATGACTACCTGGTAACCAGGGGAGCAAGGGTGACCCTCACCGCGATTGAAACCCCGCCCACTGAGTGGGAATCTACTTTGGCTGTCTTCGATCATGTTTATAAACATGAACAGTTGGTTACCGGGCTCATCAATAAACTGGTGGACCTTTCCATATCTCTAAGTGACCATGCTACTAATAACTTCCTGCAGTGGTACGTAGCAGAACAGGTAGAAGAGGAAGAATCAGCCAGCGGTGCGCTTCAGAAGGTTAAACTGGCCGGAGAAGATTCCAGCGCACTCCTTATGCTGGACCAGGAACTGGGGCAGAGAGTATATAATCCTCCTGTTAAAAATGAGTAAAAAACGATTTATTTACATATTTTTATTTTATTTCATTTATATTCGTTTTAAAACATCCTATTTTAAATTCACATCTATTTCTAACTTTATCTCATTATCAATAAAACGAAATAAATAAATAAAAAATAAAACAAAGATATTACGGTAGAATAGACCCACGGGGGAAAAATAAATGGGAGAAAAAATTTACGAAGTAAAAAAATTTAAAAAGAAAGATAAACGTGGAATGCCGCTCATAGGTGATAAATTCCCAAAAATGGAAGTTCAAACCACTGATGGAATGATGAAACTACCTAAAGAATTCAAAGGGAAATGGTTCGTTCTCTTCAGCCATCCTGCTGATTTCACACCAGTCTGCACCACTGAATTTGTTTCATTTCAGTTAAGATATGATATTTTCCAGGAGATGAACTGTGAATTAATAGGACTTTCTGTGGATCAGGTTTTTTCACATCTTAAATGGATTGAATGGATATCTGAAAACTTTGATATTGACATTGAATTCCCAATTATAGCAGACACTGGGGTAGTGGCTAAGAAGTTAGGATTAATACACCCCAATAAGGGAACCAACACAGTAAGAGCAGTTTTCATTGTGGACCCTGAAGGAATTATCCGGGCCATGTTATACTATCCCCAGGAGCTGGGAAGAAACATAGATGAAATCCTTAGAATGCTGGAAGGATTCCAGACAGCCGAGGAAAAAAAGGTAGCTATACCCGCAAACTGGCCCTGTAACGAAATAATAGGAAAAGGACTGATCATACCCCCGGCCACCGATATAGAAACAGCTATAAGAAGGCCTGAAGAATATAAATGCTTTGATTGGTGGTTATGCTACCGGAATTTCTATAAATGGTGAAAAGAGGTGATTAAATATGGTTAAACTATATGAACTCCCAGAACTACCCTACAGTTATGATGCACTGGAGCCCCACATCTCAAAGGAGCAGCTCCAGATACACCATGACAAACACCACCAGGCCTATGTGGATGCAGCCAATGGAATACTTAAAATGATGGCAGAGGCCCGGGATAAGGGAACAGACTTTGATATCAAAGCAAAGGCCAAGGAGTTATCCTTTAATGTAAGCGGCCATCAACTGCACAAGCTGTTCTGGAATAATATGGGACCTGCCAGTGAATATGGGGGAGAACCGACCGGTAAAATCGCTGAATATATAGACAAAACCTTCGGAAGCTTCGAACGTTTTAAAAAAGAATTCTCCCAAACAGCCATAACCACAGAAGGCTCTGGATGGGCTGTGCTTGTCATGTGTAAGAATACAGATCGGCTTTTTATTCTCCAGTATGAAAAACACAACGTCAACCTGGTACCCCGCTGGACCCCACTTCTGGTGCTGGATGTCTGGGAACATGCCTACTATCTGGATTACAAGAATGTACGTCCAGACTTTGTGGAGGCTTTCTGGAATATTATAAACTGGGATGAAGTAAATAAAAGGTTAGAAGGCTGGCTTAACTGTAAAATTTAATTTAAACATTTTCTATTTTTTTCTTGATTTAGTTGTAGAAAAGTTTGTTAACGAACTGAATTTTTTTTCATACTAATCCCGCCCATAATATAAGAAATATCTTTTATTTAGGTGTAATTTAGAATATTTATTTCATAAAATGTATTACATTTTTAATCTGGTAAAAATAAGGTTTATCTAATAAATAAGTACTGGATTTTTTCCAGGATTGAATATAAAATTTTATTTATTTGTCTTATAATTTGTTTGGCAGTTTTTTTGACTTAAGGCTGTATTAAAAAGATAAAATAACCTAAGACATACATAACGGGTTGAATAGACATCCAATGTGGAAAGGTATGTTATTGAAAATTAGGAACAAATGCTGAGTTATAATAATCAGTTTTAATCGGAATAGATTAGAAGAAATAATACTTTAAGCGGTTTTCATTACTGGTTATTTAAATCTTCCCTTATAATCAGAGTTAGAAAATTATTTATCTTAAAATTAATAAAAAATTATTAGTATAATAGTCTAGTTGGGTTAACCGATGAAGAAGAAACTAGCACATCAACGTGCTTTGTTGGAAGCCGTAATTGAGAGTTCGCAAGCACCTATATTCTCAGTTGATAGTGATTATTGCTATACAAGCTTCAATTCAGCGCATAAAGATATAATGAGGATGATGTATGGTCAGGATATCGAGGTGGGATTTAATATTCTTGATTATCATACTAACCTTGAAGACCGTGTATATGCCAAGCAGAACATAGAACGAGCTTTAAGCGGTGAATCATTTAGTTTAGAGGCTTTCGTCGGAGAAGAGAATCAAAAAAGAAATTACTTCTTAATATCTCACAATCCGATTAAAGATTCTAACAAAAATGTTATAGGCGCTGCAGTTTATGCTCAGGACTTTACACCACGTAAAATGGCTGAGGAAAAAGCAATAAAGGCCAAAGAGGATTGGGAACATACATTTGACGCAGTTCCTGATTTAATAGCCATAGTCGATAAAGACCATAAAATTTTACGTGTTAATCAAGCCATGGGGAGCAGGATAGGAGTTAATGTAGAGAATTGCGCTGGCAAAAGATGTTATGAATTAATTCACGGGAATAAAGAACCACCTATAATATGCCCGCATAAATTAATGCTTGAGGACGGTCAAGAACATACATTAGAGCTTCATGAAGATAAATTAGGTGGTGACTTCATTAATAGTTCATCTCCCATATACAACGAAAAAAAAGAACTAACAGGGAGTGTACATGTCCTACGTGACATCACCGAACGTAAACAAGTTGAAGAACACAAACAGAGGCTTTTGGAAAATGAACAACAACTTACTAATGAGCTTCAAATATCAAATGAAGAATTAAATCTAACACAGAATAAATTAAGAGAATTGGTTAATAAATTAGAGACTTCAAATAAAGAATTGGAGCAGTTTGCTTATGTTGCTTCTCATGATTTGCAGGAGCCGCTGAGGATGGTGGGTAGTTTCACCCAGTTACTTGAGATGCGCTATAAAGAGCGGTTGGATGACGATGCTGATGATTATATTGGTTTTATTGTTGAAGGCGCCAATCGAATGAAGGATTTAATCGATGATTTACTGGCATTTTCCCGAATTAATAGAAAAACAAAAGAATTTAAACTAACAGATTTAAAAAATGCTTTAGATGATGTCATATTAAGCTTACAAACATACATAAGAGAGAATAATGCCATAATTACCTATGATTCTTTACCCATTATAAAATGCGACTCTTCCCAGATCAGGCAGCTTTTCCAGAACTTGATATCCAATGCAATCAAATTCCATTCAGATAAACCGCCCGAAATTCATATATCTGCCCAGGATACTGGGAAAGAATGGTTATTTGGAGTAAGTGATAATAGTATCGGAATCGAAACGGAGCATCAGAAAAAGATTTTTGACGTCTTTCAACGACTACACACACGAGATGAATATCAAGGAACCGGCATAGGTCTAGCCATCTGCAGAAGAATAGTTGAAAGACTCGGAGGGGATATCTGGGTCGAATCAGAACTCGGAAAAGGCTCAACCTTCTACTTCACCATCCCCAAACAGAAATAGATGTGTATCCTAAATTAAGTTTTTGCATTTTCAAAGTTTTATTAAACCCTTCCTTTCAGATGCTGCAACGTCCTTATTAGAACTTCGAATAGATTAAATGTGGAACTAAAATCTAGTGGCCTGTTTGGTACTTGTTAGCCCACTATCAAAAATTGGTAAGGATTCTCTTCAAAGGCTCCTTCAATGGATTTCCTCTGTGGCAACTTATTCATACAATTTCAGTGTTCTCCAGCCCATAATATATAAGAATATCTTTTATTTTAGGTTCTATTCTGTATATTTCTATAAAACGTATTACATTTTTTAACTGATAACAAATATGGATTGTCAAAGAATAAAACTGTATTTTTTTCAATTATTTTGTTAAAAAAAATCTCAAAATATTCTTTTTAAGTTTAATGGTTTAATAATTTTTATAAAAATTAATAAATTAGAATTTCAATAAAATATAATAGACTATTTTTATTTATTTCATTTCGTGCAGATGGTGTATTTAATGGTTACAGATGATAACAAAATTAAGATCAGTGAAGAACAGATGAAAAAATCTTCTAGACAAAAAGAAATACCATTAAATAAAAAGATTGAAATTTCCATCGATGATACACGATTTAATAGGATTAAGCATACTATCAAGGAACATAAATGGTTGAATTTAACATTACGTTATGGTTTAGCCATTATAATTCCAATTGTGGCATTATTATTATATGGATCTCTGACAATTTTATTAGGCCCGGGATTACCGACTTATATCCTATTTTATCCTGCAATCATCATTATAGCTCTTCTTGCAGGTTTGAAACCAGGGATATTTGCTACTTTTATTTCGGTGATTTTAGCCGGAATATGGATTATACCACCGATAGGTCAATTTTCTTTCAAATCACCTGTAGATGATGTTGGAGCTTTATTGTTTACATTTTTCGGAATATTGATAAGTATTGTGGCAGAACTTTATCAAAAAAACCGAGAGAAAGCTGCTGCATATGACAAAGAAAAAACTCTTCGTAAAACATTATTAGAAAAAGAATTCTTAGCAGATATACTTAATAGTTCTTCCCAACCCTTTGCAATTAGCTACCCTAATGGAAATTTGGGATTACATAACCAGGCCTTTGAGCAACTCACCGGTTACACCACAGAAGAGCTGCACAGCATTGATTGGCCCACAACCCTCACACCTATAGAGTGGAGGGGTATGGAAAAACAAAAATTAGACGAACTTCATCGCACAAGCCATCCTGTCCGCTACGAAAAAGAATATATTCACAAGAACGGATCACGAATACCCATCGAGGTATTGGTCAACATAGCTTTAGATGGGGAGGGTAAGCCAGAATATTACTATTCCTTCATCACTGATATCACTGAACGGAAAAAAGCTGAGATTGCCCTTCAAGATGAGCGTGATTTACTTCAAATTATTATGAATGGTACGAAAAATTCTCATTTGGTATATCTTGACCGTGAATTCAATTTTATCCGGGTAAACGAAGCTTATGCACGGACCTGTGGATATACACCGGAGGAGATGATTGGAAAGAATCATTTTGACCTATATCCTAATGAAGAAAATGAAGCCATATTTGCCAGTGTTAGAGATACAGGCAAAGCCGTTGAATACCATGATAAACCTTTCGAATTCCCTGACCAGCCTGAAAGAGGAGTAACATATTGGGATTGGACGCTCACTCCAATCAAATCTCAAGAAGAGACTGTTGGTTTAATATTCTCATTGTATGAAACAACCAAGAGCAAACTAGCGGAAATACGTATAAAAGAATTACTTGAAAATGAACAACTACAT
>JAJRAE010000232.1 GCA_028682985.1 Methanobacterium sp. | reverse complement strand
CTGGTAGGAGCTAACCAGCCACTGATTAATATTGAGAGATTCTTTGGACCATTCAGAATAGAACTGGCAGATTTAGTGGTTATTACCATGTGCGAGATGCCAATGGCCTCCCCAGAAAAAGTGGAAAGCATAGAAAAATTCATTAAACAGATAAATCCTCAGGCAACTGTTATCACCACAGTGTTCCGTCCTAAACCACTGGAAAATGTCGAAGGGAAAAACATATTATTTGCAACCACCGCCCCAGATTCTATTAAAGAGGTTTTAATAGAATATCTGGAAGATAACTACGGATGTAAAGTAGTGGGAACCACATCACACCTATCCAACCGACCCTTACTCCAGAAAGATATAGAAAAACACATAGATCAAGCGGATGTTATGCTCACAGAGCTTAAAGCAGCAGCAGTGGATGTAGCAACAAAGGACGCCCTGCAGGCGGGGCTGGAAGTGGTTTACTGTGATAACATTCCCATGGTGGTTGATGAATCCCAGGAAATTCTTAGAAAGGCCCTGCTGGATTTAACGGACCAGGCTATTGATGCTTTCAAAGAAGGATAATAATATATAATCTCAAGGAATAATAGAGTTTAAACTCAATTAAAATTCCATTTAACCTATTAATTAAATAATTTTTTAATTTTTTATTTGCCCAACTAATTTGGCAGATAACGAACAAATTACTTTATATATGGAACCCGTCAGTGGTAAATTATTTATATAACCTTTAACCCAGTGATAAATTACAAAATAATGAAAAATGGAGATGATAATGTGGCACAGTTAGGGGGCCAGGGTCAGCAAGGCCAGCCCATATTAATATTACCTGAAGGTACAAACAGGCTTCTTGGAAGAGATGCTCAAAGAATGAATATAATGGCAGGGAAAGTACTTGCAGAGACCATCAGAACTACATTAGGACCTAAAGGAATGGATAAAATGTTAGTAGATTCCTTAGGTGATATAGTGGTGACAAATGATGGAGTAACCATTTTGAAGGAAATGGACATAGAACATCCAGCAGCAAAAATGCTGGTGGAAGTAGCCAAAACCCAGGAAGATGAAGTGGGAGACGGAACAACCACCGCAGTGGTAATTGCCGGCGAACTATTGAAAAAAGCAGAAAGTCTGCTTGACCAGGACGTTCACCCCACAGTAATTTCCATGGGATATCGAAGAGCAGCCGCCAAAGCAATGGAAATCCTGGAAGATATATCCATACAAAGAACCGACCGAGAAACTCTTGTAGAAGTGGCCATGACTGCCATGACTGGTAAAGGAACTGAAAAAGCCAGAAAACCATTAGCAGAACTCATTGTTAACGCAGTTAAACAGGTGGAAGAAGACGGAGAAGTAGATAAGGACCACATTAACATTCACCGGATTCAGGGAGCTACAGTCGAGGAATCCCAGATGATTAAAGGTGTGGTTATTGATAAAAGTAGGATTGACAGGTCTATGCCTAAAAAGGTGCAGGACGCTAAAATCGCTCTGTTAAAATACCCTGTGGAAGTTAAAGATCTGGAAACCGATGCTAAAATTAAGTTAACTGATCCAGGACAGATGCAGGCCTTCATTGAACAGGAAGAGAACATGATCCGGGAAATGGTGGATAAAATATTAGCCACCGGAGCTAATGTACTGTTCTGTCAGAAAGGAATCGATGACCTGGCCCAGCATTACCTGGCCCGGGAAGGAATATTCGCAGTTAAAAGGGTGCGAAAATCCGACATAGAGAGACTGGAAAAAGCAACAGGAGCCAACCTAGCCACGAACCTCGAAGACCTTAAACCGGAAGACCTGGGTAAAGCAGGAATGGTTTATGAAAAGAAAATATTCGACGAAATAATGATATTTGTGGAAGAAAGCCCAGATCCCAAAGCAGTATCTATAATACTACGAGGAAGTACCAAACATGTGGCTGAAGAAGTAGAAAGAGCAGTGGACGATGCTTTAGGCGTGGTATCCGCCACAATAGAAGATCAGAAAGTAGTCGCTGGCGGAGGAGCACCGGAAATGGCCATTGCCCGGGGACTTAAAGATTATGCAGACACCATAAGCGGAAGAGAACAGCTAGCTGTGACAGCCTTTGCCGAGGCACTGGAAGTAATTCCAAAAACTCTGGCTGAAAACGCTGGTATGGACAGTATAGATGTGCTGGTGGACATCCGAGCCGCACAGGAAAACTCTCCTTACATGGGTCTGGATATTTTCCAGGGAAAAGTAGCTGACATGAAAAACGCAGCTGTTATCGAACCATCAAGGGTTAAAAAACAGGCTATTCAATCTGCAGCCGAAGCAGCGGAAATGATCCTGCGTATCGACGACATGATAGCCTCCACCGGATCTGGACAGCCAGATATGGAAGGAATGGAAGGTATGCCACCAGGAATGGGTGGAATGCCCCCAATGATGTAAAGGTTTTTCTTAAAACCACTTTAATTTCTTTTTTTATATTTTTTTTATAATCTGAAAAACAGTTCTATTTTTATTAAACCATTTTATCATGATTAATCCTAATTTATCATGATTAATAGTTAAGTTTATATATAAAAAGAAACTAAAAAATAATTACAGTCTTAGAAGAAACAAAAGGCGGGAAAAAAATGGAACGCGATACAGACGTCCTTCTTCATGAAAAAAGGATTTTTAATCCAAGTGAAGAAGTTATCCAAAGAGCCCTTATTAAAAATTGGGAAGAAGAAATCGAAAAAGGAAAAGATCTGGAAAAGTACTGGGCTGAAAAAGCCGAACAATTTGTATGGTTTAAAAAATGGGATAAAATCCTTGATGAAAGTAACAAGCCCTTCTACAAATGGTTTGTAGGAGGAAAAATTAACCTAGCCTACAACGCAGTAGATAGATGGGTTGACACTGATAAAAGAAATCAAGTAGCTATTCTCTATGCAAACGAAAGAGGTGATGAAAGAAAGATCACCTACTACGAATTATATCGAGAGGTAAACAAATTCGCCAACGCACTCAGAAACCTGGGAGTAGAAAAAGGAGACAGAGTCTCTATGTACCTGCCCATGTGCCCTGAACTACTGATTTCCATGCTTGCATGTAATAAGATCGGAGCCATACACAGCGTAGTTTACTCAGGACTTAGTGTGGGTGCAGTTGTGGAGAGAATGAATGATGCTAAAGTAAAAATATTCATCACAGCCGACGGAACATTCAGAAGAGGAAAAATAATAGACTTAAAATCAATCTCAGACGAAGCAATGTTGCAGTGCCCCACTGTTGAAACAGTCATTGTAGTAAAACACACCGGAAACCCAATAGAAACATCTGAACTAAGCGGTAAAGAAATCTTCTATGATAGATTAATCGAGGGAGAACCAGCAGAATGTGAAGTGGAGGAGATGGATGCAGAAGACCCACTCTTCATTTTATACACCTCTGGAAGTACAGGAAAACCAAAAGGAGTTTTACACACCACAGCCGGATACATGGTGGGAGCAACCACTACCATGAAAAACATCTTCGACATCCACGACGGGGACCTCTACTGGTGCACCGCTGATATAGGTTGGATCACCGGACACAGTTATGTTATCTACGCGCCGCTACTCGCAGGAACCACCACCCTGGTATACGAGGGGGCTCCTGACTACCCGGATCCAGGAATATTTTGGAGTTTAGTGGAAAAATATGGAGTAACCAAATTCTACACCGCACCAACAGCCATCAGACACCTCATGCGATATGGCAACAAATATCCAAAAAGATACAACCTGGAATCCCTTAAAATACT
>JAJRAE010000164.1 GCA_028682985.1 Methanobacterium sp. | reverse complement strand
TTAGTTGAAATTGATGGACAGATGGTCTATGTGGTACCGGTCCTTATGGATGGTGATGTTGTGGGTCAAATAGAAATAGATGCCTACACTGGTGAAAACGTGGGCGGTGCTGGAGGAGTAACTTAAACATCTCCAGTTAAGGATTTTTTATTCTTCCTTTTTTTTAATTTAATTTTAAGCATACAAAATTTTTATTTTTCTAAGTTACATAATATCCTTTCTGGGCATTTTTATTCATCTCCATTATGAATCCAGGTGTGCTGGAACAGATTTCAATATAGAAAATGAGAAATTTATTATTGATTATTAAAAAACCTAAGAAAACTGAAGAAGCACTGCGTGAGAGATTATTTTATAAAAATATAAAAAGGATTGCCAACTATGATCTTACATATTTATGTAAATAGAATGTTTTATATCTGAATTAAGAGGTGTAGAAAAATGGTATTGACTGAGGAAATGATGAAAATTATAGCAGAAAATAGGGCATATTTCGCCACTGCTACTGCTGATGGTGTGCCAAATGTAGTTCCCATTGGAAACATCAAACCACTGGATAACAAAACCGTATTAGTAGCTGATAGTTACATGATTAAAACCCATGCAAATCTGGAAGCCAATCCTAAGGTGGCATTTGTAATGCATGACGCTGCTAAATATCCTTATCAGTTTAAGGGATCAGCTAAGATTTACAAGACAGGAGACTATTATGATCAGGTGGTTAGCTGGATCAAAGAAACAGCGCCACTAGCCCCAAAACCAAAAGCAGCAATTGTTATCGATGTTGAAGAGATTTTCTCTGTGAAAGTAGGGGATGCAGGTAAGAAATTAGAATAAATATTTGGTGATATTATGCAGTTAGACAACGTTGAAATAGAGGATACTTTCGCTGAAGCATTTGATATATACGTTTCCAAGTTTTTAATTACAGCAGCAACCGAAAAATTTGCAAAAATAGCTGCAGATGAAACAGTGGGATTTGGATCATCCGTTATAATGTGCCCGGCAGAAGCAGGAATTGACAGATATATCCCGCCAAGTGAAACACCTGACGGAAGACCTGGCTATGAAGTGATGATATGTCATCCAAAAAAGGATGAACTGGAACATCAGCTACTGGAGAGAATAGGTCAATGTGTACTTACCTCAGCAACCACCGCGGTATTCGATGCCATGGGCAGTGATGCTGATGAAAAACTAAAAGTTGGATTCAAACTAAAATTCTTCGGAGACGGATTTGAGAGTAAGGATGAAATAGCAGGTAGAACAGTCTACCGGATACCCATCATGTCTGGAGATTTCATAATTGAAGGCGAACTGGGTATAAAGAGAGGTGTTGCTGGAGGAAACTTCTTTATAATGGCAGAAAACCAGGCATCAGCACTGGTAGCAGCAGAAGTTGCTGTAGACGCTATTGAAAACATACCTGGAACCATAACACCATTCCCTGGTGGAATAGTGGCATCTGGATCCAAAATAGGCTCAAAATATAAATTCATGGCCGCATCCACAAATGAAAAATTCTGTCCAACCTTGAGGGGAACAGAAGGAGTGGCATGCGAGATACCTGAAGGAATCAACGGTATTTACGAAATAGTGATTGATGGAATTAGTGAAGAAGCAATCGCCACCGCTATGAAAGAAGGTATAAAAGCCGCAGTTAAAGTACCCGGAGTTAAAAGGATATACGCCGGTAACTACGACGGAACTCTGGGAGCCTACCAGATATGGTTAGAAAAACTATTTTAACCTCTATTTTTTATTTTTAAAAAAAAATTAATTCCTTTTTTATTCTATACAGAACATCTCACTACTTTCACTTTCTACGATTTCCCAAATTTCCTCTTCAGAAAGATCTACACCTAATATCATACCCAATTTATCCAGTTTCTTTTCAATTTTCTTAATGATACTAACATCACCTGCTGAGACAGTGTGGGAATGTATATGTCTAGATATCCCTGATAGGGCCTTAAGCGAACGCTGAGCTTCCGGTCTATTGTATTCTTCTTCACAGTTTTTAAGATCTTCCTGATTTCTAATATAAAGCTGTCTGGTCACCACCTGCCTGACACCAGGCAGATAATGTTTGGAATCCAATACACGACCTCCCAGATTTACCACAATTTTTTTATCATCAGTCTGACCAGGTTGATGTCTTAAAAGCATTTCAACGACCTTTCCATGTTCTCTGATCTTATCCTTGATCTCTGAATGGGTCTCGTTCACGCCTAATAGAAAACCAGTTTTTCTAAGATCCTGTTCAATTCTTTTAATGGAATCTGTATCAGGAGCAGAAATAGTATGGGTATGAATCCCACCTCCTGATAAATTATATAATCTTTCCAGAGATTCCATCCTCTGGTCATCCTCTTCAAGATGTTTCAGGAATGTCTCCATCTTATCAGGATCTGATAACCCTATTTTCCGATATAATGGTTCATTAAAACCAGGCAGGTAATATTCAATATCTTCCAGTGTGCCCCCATTTCTAAGAATTATCTCTGATTCTTCCTTAATATCAGCCAATCCATGTGTTTCTGTGATTTTAATCTCTGGCTTAATTAATATCTCCACTAGTCTACCATATTTACGTGCAGCTTCTTTTATTTCGTCTTCATCCAGGTCTACACCTATTAAAAGCCCTTCTTTTCTAAGTTCATCTGCCACTGCCTGAAGGGCTACTTTATTTGGGCCGGAGATCCAGTGAGAATGCATTCCTCCCACTGATTCATAAACTCTTTCCAATGATTTTTTACGGGTGGGCTCCCTATCCAGAATACCTAAAAATGCATCTATCTCATCGATGCTGGATATTTCTATTTTCCGGGCCAGAGGCTCTTTAAATTCAGGAAGATGATATTCTATATTTTCCATGGTGCATCCGTGCTTAAAAATTATCTCAGCCTCTCTTTTGATGTCATCAACACCATGCAGCATGGTGATCTTCATGATGGTGGGCTGGATAGCTGCAAAGTAAATGTCCTCAGCTCCACTTGCCTCTGGAGATATAACCTTATCGGCCCCAGAACGATACAGTCTTTTGATGTTTTCTCTTTTACTGGCCCTGGTAACAATCCAGATATCTGATCGGAGCTCTCTTGCTGTCAGTGTTATAAAAAGGTTATCCACATCATCTCCTGTGGTGATAATAACTCCTTTAGCCCTTTCCATTCCAGCATCAAGCATTATGCTCTCATCGGTCGCATCTCCGGGAATAGCCAGTACATTTGGTTCTTCCCACAACTCCTTCTCAACTATTGATTTGTCTTTTTCTATAATAATTGCGTTTTGTTTTCTTCTTAACAATTCTTTATGGACAGCACCGCCCACTCTTCCATATCCGCATAAAATAAAATGATTACTAGTACGTTCTATTCTCCGCCTTTGCCGAGCGCCGCTGGTTATTTCTTCTACCGTCATACTAATCACCGTTATAGTTAATGTAAAAGCATAGGCCACCAGGCCCACCCCACCCATAACCAGAGTTATAGCAAACAATTTTTGTAAAGGACTTTGTGGACTGATATCCCCATAACCCACGGTTGCTATAGTTATAATGGTAAAATAAAGGGCGTTTATTGGATCTAGATTCATAATGTAAAGAGATCCAATAAATCCATAGACAATTAATAATCCCACAGCAATTAAAGCATAGCGCAATATAGAAAAAGGGATTGGTGTTATTTTGTCTGGTAAAGGTAGCATTGTAAAAGGTGCCTGGGCCAATATTATCCACCTTATTTAAAATTTTTTTTCACACCCGGTA
>JAJRAE010000185.1 GCA_028682985.1 Methanobacterium sp. | reverse complement strand
AGATCTCCACGGGTGTAAACTTGGGATTGGTCTTTGGAAACTGCTCTGGTAATCATTTCTGTGCTGGAGTTTTTACCGGTGAGTATTGTTCTGGAACCAGTATCCAGCACTGAATCTTTCTGACCGCCTAAAATTGATTGGAATACCGCTCTAGAATTTTCACCTTGACAGTAGGCGGTGGGATAAGTTTGGATAGTGCGGACTGGACTGGTTAGTATATAATTACTGATGTAGGTGGAATTATCTTCTAAGATTATACCAGTACGGGGCCGGACCTCAACCTGCTCTGCCCAGTTATGGACCATGGTAAATGTTATTTTTGCACCTTTTTTAAGATAGAATTCTGATACTCCCACGTGAAGTGCCCTCTGCACATCAGATCCAGTAGTACAACCAGTTATTATATGTAGTTCAGAATTTTCTTCTGCTATAATTATGTTATGAACTGTTTGAGCTACATCTGCCCCTCCAATAAACATGCAAGCCTGTATAGGGAATATCTCCTTAGAATTAGGCAATGAACGGATGAAATAACCGCCAGATTCTCTTAATGCGGTTTCTGCTGTATATTTATCTGTATCTACTGCTACAGCTTTCCACATATAATCTTTCAACCAGTCATGTTTTTCCATAGCGTCTTTCATATTCATTAATTCAATGGATTCTGTACCGCAGTTAGTGCACACACCTGATTGGTCTATTTGAAGGAAGGAGCCTGCTCTTCCTGATCCTGTTGGTTCGACCCCTACTTTGAGAATATCTTTTTGATAATTTTTTGGTAGATCTTCGAGTGATTCCATTTTTTCATGTTCACCAGGCTCTTCTTTTTCAAATTCTTCCAGCTCTATGTCTTCACCCAGAGCTGCTTTCTTTTCCCTGGCTTTTTCTGCCCGTTTTTTTAGTGTATCGGATTGCAACATTCAACACATCCTTTAAATCCTTCTTTCCTAACATCTTCTAAAATTTCTGTTGGATTACCTGAACAAGCTATTTTACCGTCCATTAATACATGTGCAGTATCAGCCTGTACAAAATTGAGGATATAACCTAAATGAGTTATAAGTAAACCAGAGTTCTTTCGGAGTCCTGGCTTTTTATCTTTATCAAGTAAAATATTAATCTCTTCAGCCAGTAATTCCACGTTTTCAATATCCACCCCAGAATCTGGTTCATCAAACATTATGAAATCTGGTTTTTGCGCTAGAAGCTGTAATATTTCTGATCTTTTAACTTCCCCACCTGAAAAACCCAGGTTTACATCTCGCTCTAAAAATTTTGCATCGAATTTAAGTTTAGTAGCTAAAGTTTTTAATTCAGGGCTTAATTCTTCTTTTATTTCTTCATGATGTTCAATTTTTAAGAGATCATTGAGTCTAACTCCCCTAATAGCAGGGGGATTTTGGAAACTAACCCCAATACCCATTTTAACTCTTTCTGTAGTGTTTAAATTGGTGATATCCTGTCCTTTAAAGATTATTTCCCCTCTGGTAATCTTATAATTAGGGAAACCCAATATACTCATAAACAAAGTACTTTTACCAGAACCATTAGGGCCTAAAAGGACATGTGTTTCTCCATTATCTATGTATAAATCTATATCGCTTAGAATTTCTTTATTGTTCACTTCTACAGCTAAATCTGTTATTTCAAGTAACAGTTCAACCACCACCATTTTTATAGCTAAATATATTATTTGATTTCTTATATGAAATAAAATAATTTGCTTAACTATTAATTATGATATTATTAGGATAAATAATTTAAAGGAATAAAAAAAATTACTTTAATATTGCTAGATAGGTATCTAAATTATCTAAGTATTCTTTTAGAACTTAAGAAAATATTTAATCATAAATTGAGTATTAATAAATCAAACAAAATTAATCTCCTATTTATATTTTTCGAATTTGTTTTATAAGTAACCTATATATTAGCTATTTTTATATCCATATACTAATGTACACTAATTAGTACATCAAGTAAAAATAGGAGGAAACTCTATGGCTGATGATATAAGACTAGTTATGTTTTGTTGTAACTGGTGCTCCTACGGAGGAGCAGACACCGCTGGTACTGCAAGGATGCAATATCCTCCAAACGTCCGTGTAATAAGAGTAATGTGCTCTGGACGTATTGAACCACAATTTATATTTAAGGCATTCCGAGAAGGAGCCGACGGTGTAATCGTAGCCGGATGTCACCATGGTGACTGTCACTACGATGCTGGAAACTACAAGTTAGACAGAAGAATGAGATTGATTTACAAACTGGCAGACGATCTAGGAATTGGAAGAGAAAGAATACACCATGACTGGATTTCTGCATCAGAAGGAGAAAAATTCGCAGAAACTGTGAAGATGATGGTGGAAAGGGTAACTGGATTAGGACCTTCACCACTCAAAGATCAGCTTGCAGTTGAAGCATAGAGGTGAAATATATGGCAGAAAAAGCAAAAATCGCAACCATGTGGCTAAGCGGATGTTCTGGCTGTCACCTTTCCATTGCGGACATACATGAAGCAATCATTGACGTAATGGAACTGGCCGACTTCGAATTCTCCCCGGTATTAATGGACGTGAAATACGATGAAGTTCCAGATGACCTGGATGCCATCATAGTAGAAGGAGGAATCCGAAACGATGAAAACCGTGAACTCGCAGAGATGCTTCGTAAAAAAGCTAAAATAGTAATAGCATACGGAGTATGTGCCTGTTACGGTGGACCGCCTGGACTGGGAAACCTCCACAAAACTGAAGAACTAATAGAAGAAGCTTACATTAACACACCCAGTACTATTAACCCAGAAGGTACAATACCCCACGAAGACATACCACATCTGGAAAGCAGAGTAAGACCACTTGCAGAAGCAATAGATGTTGATCTGGCCATCCCCGGATGCCCATGCAGATCTGACGTAGCAGCTGAAGCAATAGTCAACCTGTTAACTGGTAAAGAAATAACTTTACCAAAAACCAATCTATGTGAAGTATGTCCTCGAGAAAAACCACCAGAAGGAATGGCTATGGACAAAATCGTGAGACAGTTCGAACTGGGTATACCAGAACCTGACTTATGCCTGGTGCCCCAGGGTCTGGTCTGTATGGGACCAGCCACCACCTCAATATGTGGAGCAGAATGTCCAACCATAGCTGTACAGTGCAGAGGATGCTACGGACCAACACCTAGTGTTAGTGATCAGGGAGCTAAAATGATATCAGCAATAGGCTCTGATTTCGGTGTGGAAAGAGATAAAACCGTAGACCCTGAAGAAGTAGCAGAACAATTAGACGATGTAGTAGGTACATTTTACACATTTACACTCGCATCTGCTTTAGTACCTAAAAAGGTGCAAAAGGAGGGGAAATAAATGGTTAAACTAACAATGGAACCAGTGACCAGAATTGAAGGTCACGCAAAAATAACAGTACACTTAGACGACGCTGGAAACGTAGAAGACACAAGACTACATGTAATGGAGTTCCGTGGATTTGAAAAATTCCTACAGCGCAGAAACATTGAAGAAGTACCAAGAATAGTGCCAAGAATCTGTGGTATCTGTGATGTACAGCACCACCTGGCAGCTGCTAAAGCTGTAGACGCCTGTTTCGGAATTGAAAATGGAACCGACATTCTACCAACAGCATACAAAATGAGGGAAATCGAGAACTGGGGATCCTACATGCATTCCCACGCACTCCACTTCTACTTCCTGGCAGCACCGGACTTCATAGCCGGAAAAGACAGAAAAACCAGAAACGTTTTCCAAATCATTAAAGACGCACCAGAACTAGCATTACAAGCAATAGAACTACGAAAAAATGCATTAGACATAGTTAAAGCCACCGGTGGAAGATCCATACATCCAACATCATCGACACCTGGAGGAATAACCACTGAACTAGACGCAGAAACACAGAAAGACTTATTGACCAAAGCACAGAGAAACATAGAACTGGCAGTAGCTACCATAGAAACAGCCAAACCAATATTCGAAGAAAACATAGACCTAGTAAACTCCTTAGGTAATATCGAAACCAAACACATGGGTCTAGTTAAACCAGGCGGAGTATGGGATGTATACGACGGAGACGTCAGAATAAAAGATGAACAGGGTAATGTATTCCGGGAATTCCAACCAAAAGACTACCTGGACACCATAGCTGAACACGTTAAAGATTACTCCTGGCTCAAATTCCCATACATAAAAGAACTAGGCTACCCAGAAGGTATTTACCGTGTAGCACCACTATCCAGAATAAACGCATCAGACAAAATGCCTGACGCAGCACCACAAGCACAGGAATACTACAAAGAATTCAAAGACACCTTTGGATACGCACAGCAGACCCTGCTGTTCCACTGGGCCAGACTCATAGAATTAATAGCTGCAGCAGAAATGGCAGCTGACGGTCTGGAAGGAGACCTCTCCGGACAGAAATTCCCAGACCCAATGGAAAGAACCGCTGGTGAAGGTGTAGGAATAGTGGAAGCACCAAGAGGAACCTTAACCCACCACTACGCTTGTGATGAAAACGGACAAGTAACCAAAGCCAATATTGTAGTAGCAACCATACAGAACAATCCAGCAATGGAAATGGGTATTCAGAAAGTTGCCAAAGACTACATCAAACCTGGTATGGAAGTAGATGACAGCATTTTCAACCTGATGGAAATGGTCATAAGATCCTACGACCCCTGTCTGTCATGTGCAACCCACAGCATAGACAGCCAGATGAGACTGGCCACCCTAGAAGTATTCGACAGTAACGGAAACTTAATAAATAAGATCTAACCGTAAAGGAGGAGTAAGAATGATAGTAGTCAACAAAGAAGGCTGCATCAGATGTGGCGCATGCCAGGGTATTTGTCCCACCGCTGCCATAGCAGTATCACCAGAAGATGTAATCTACTGTGATCTGTGCGGAGGCGAACCAAAATGTGTGGAAATCTGCCCCCAAGGCGCACTAAAAACCTCTGAAGTCGCGGTTGGTGAAGAAGGTAAAATTGAAACCCGTATAGTTTTCAACCCTTCTTTATGCGATGAATGCGGTGACTGTGTGGATATCTGCCCGCCCCAGATAATGAAACTGGATAAGAGCGAGATGAAAAAACTTCCACTAGAAGGTTACTGTGTGATGTGCGAACAATGTGTTGACGTATGTCCAGTGGACGTTATCGGAATAGAAGGTGTTAAAGAACCTGCCCGTAAAGAGGAAGTAATAACCGGACCCATATATATTTCAGACTGTGTAGGTTGTGGAATGTGTGTGGAAGAATGTCCAGTAGATGCCATAACTCTTTCAGAACCAGGAGACACCATCGAAATCGATGAAGATAAATGTACTTACTGTGGAGTATGTGCACAAACCTGTCCATGGAATGCAGTGGTCATATCTGGTCAAAAAGCAACCAAACGCTCCAAAGAACTTGAAAAATTCGAACTGGATTCAGAAACCTGTATCGGATGTAACATATGTGTAGAAGCTTGTCCTGGAGATTTCATAACTGAAAAACCATCCAGTTTAACAGTAGAACTTCCAGAAATATGCACATACTGTGGTTTATGCGCACAAATGTGCCCAGTAGATGCCATAGAATGTGAAGTTGAATTAGGACCAGCAAAACCATCATCATCTGAAGGACTTATCTTTGATGCCGATAAATGCGAATTTAAACGTGAGTGCATTACAGCATGCCCAACTGATGCTATAAGAATTGCCGAAGGAGAATTATTCCACTGCACACGCTGCGGAGCATGTGCGACAATATGTCCTGAAGGCGCACTTAAAGTAGTGGAAATCGAAAAAGAGATCAATGGAGAGAAGGTAAAGAGGAACAGGATTGAATTCAACCCATCCTTATGTAACGAGTGTGGAGACTGTGTTGAAGTCTGCCCATTCACCATGCTCAAAATCCAGGAAGGAGAAAAAATACCTCTCAAAGGATTCTGCACTCTCTGTGATCAATGTGTTGAGGCCTGTCCAGAAGGAGCTTTTAGCCTAAAATAAACAAAATTTTTTTTTGGTGGATAATTTTTCTCCACCTAACTTTATTATTTTTTAAAATAAATTCTATAATTCTTAACTGTAAAATAAAAAATTTATCATTTTATCAATTCTATATAGATCCCATGCTGATCCAAGTCAATCTCTTTGATACGACCATTTAACTGCTTTCTTTTATTTAAGATATCAGCCAGGAAGATTGTATCTCCCTTAATCTTTACCGAGATAACATCTTGCATTATAACTTCACCGTTAATGGTGTAAGCTGTGGATTCACACATTCTTTGACCTCCAATTTATTTTACACAAATAATATCTATCCTTTTTAAATAATTCACCCAATATATCTATCCTTTTTATATTCAAAATCATTATCTTCCCTTTTATCAATTCAATTATCTATTCCTTTTTATAAACAAACTCCCCTTGATTCTTAAAAACCTCTCCTTCCTCCATAACAATCTCTCCTCCACATAGAGTCAGCACCGGCATCCCTTTAATCTTAAATCCTTTAAATGGTGAATATTTTGCCTTGGATTTAAACTGGCTTGGGTTGATCACTTCCTCTTTTTTCATATCCACCACTACTAGATCAGCGTCAGCACCCATCTCTATATGGCCTTTACCTTCTAGATGGAATATATCAGCGGGTTTATCGCATAATAAATTTTTCAACTGGTTAAAGGATAGGTTATTTTCATTTATCTGAGTTAGTAGAAGGGGGAGGGTGGTCTCCAGGTTGGGAATTCCCGGGGGAGCGTTCCAAATATTTTCTTCCTTTTCTGCTGTTGTGTGGGGGGCGTGGTCTGTGCTTATTGCATCTATTCTATCTAAATTATTTAAATCAAGTTTAACATCTCCAGATCTAAGTGGGGGGTTGGTCTTGGCTAAATTCCCACACTTCTGGAGGTAGCTGGAATTTAAAAGCAGATGGTGGGGAGTGATCTCACTGGTTACCTGGACACCTAATTTTCCTGCTTCTTTTATTATATCTAGTGTTTCTTGCAGAGTTATATGGCATATATGTATCTTTAAATCATATTTACGGGCTAAATGCACTGCTTTGTTTACTGCAACAGTTTCTGCCAGAGGTGGTCGGGCATCAGCATATATTTCTGAATTGATCTTTCCTTTGCCCTGATATTTTTGAGTATATTTTTCCACGATTTCTTTATCTTCACAGTGTAAGGTGATATGGTTTTTTTTATCCCCAATTTTTCCAATAGCGGCAAATATCTCCTCTAATTCATGATCAGATAATAAATCCATGAATATTTTAAAGGAGGCGGGGTTAAGTTTATTCACTCCTTCTATATCTTTAAGTCTTCCCACCCCGGCATGCAGGGCGAAATTAACGAGGCTTTTATGTTCTGCTATTCGAAGCTTTTCTTTGAAAGCTCGGGTGGTATTGGTTGCTGGCTTGGTGTTAGGCATGTCCATTACTGTGGTAAAACCTCCGCAGGCAGCTGCCATGGTTCCCGTGCGGAAATTCTCCTTATAGGTTAAACCGGGGTCCCGGAAATGCACATGGCAGTCAATTAAGCCGGGCAGGATTACCTTCTCCCTTAAATTAATGCACTCCTCTCTTCGGGGGGCGATCTTTTTCAGGGATACTATTTTACCTTTTGCTAATCCTATGGAAATTATACTATTTTCAGGGACTATTTTGCAATCTTTAAGCCATAAATCTACCATTATAATCACTTATTAGTTAATAATATTTTATTTACTTTAATTTAATGAAACTGTTTTGCTTAATTTACATGGAAACTGTTGATTATTATATCAAAGTCTTTGCTCTTATTGGAATAGATTTCTGGGGGAATGGCTTTGCAGGAGATGATGTATATATGGCCATTCTTCTCTAACCAGACTTCCCGTATCTGCTGTCTGGTCTGGGTGCTGTTACAACCCAATTGGTAGATGTTTTCATAGGCAACCTGGCCATCTACTGTGATTTTTTTACTGGATAACTGCTGGTAACAGTATTTGTTAAAACTAGTTGTCTGATTGGACACTGACTGATTATATGAAATCTCCAGATTTAAATCAGCAGGAATCTTCTTTTTTAGTATTTTTACATCAACCTGACTGTTTTCGGATACACCAACCACTGCCCCGGGCAGGTCATATATATCTCCCACCTGCCAGTTCGCAGGATAGTTAAAGGAAACACCGTGATCATCATAATGTTTACTGGTTGTGCAACCAGAAATCATAATAACTGCTAAAATAGAAAGAGTGATGATGGTGGTGTAAATGTTTTTCATCAAATCCTATTTTATAGTCATGTTTTCATAAATCTTTTGACTGAAAGCATAACTAGTGAGTTATGAATTTTTACCCGAGGTGAATGATGACCAGTGAAGAATATGTTAAAAATTTCCTGCGCCGGGATCGAAAACTTATCATGCATGACTCAGTAATAAGATCCGGTAGAGGAGATGTTAAATCTGATGTTAAATTAATAGCAGACTTTACTGAGTACAATCCATTACACAATGGCCATCTGCACTGCATGAGGGAGGCACAAAAACAGGTACCGGGCGGTATCTTCACTGCCATAGTTCCTGGGCCCCTGGAACGCAGCGGAAGGGGGGTGCCCTATATCATGACCCGATATGCCCGGGGAGAGGCAGCCAGTAAATTAGGGGCAGATATTGTAGTGGAAGGCCCGCCCATGGGGATTATGGGCTCCGGACAATATTCGCTGTGCCTTTCCCGGATGTTCCAGGCATTGGATGTAGACTTCATACCCCGGGGTTATAAACCACTGGAAAGATTCAAGGTAATTCTGGAACGTATAAAAGAAGGGCATGCTGTGGTTCCCCGCCCCTATAAAATCGTTGATTTAGATAGTAAAGAGGTGCTACTTCAGGGTAAACTTGATGAGGATAACTATGTTATTGTTTCATTATCCAAATCACTGAATAAGATAGGATTTAATTTTAAAGATAAATTTATCTTTATTAAAAGAATAGAAGGAGTAAGTGGCACTAGGATTAGAGATGCAATAGCTAACCACCAGTTCAATGGTGTAGAAGACATGCTACCAGATGTAACTGTTGAAATATTAAAAAGAGAAATAGCTCTAAAGGAAGCACCTCTCCATGATTTGAGAGATGTTGATGGAATTCTTCAACGGGTTAATGAAAGCAGTTCAGGGGATATTAGGAATCTAGCCCTTATAGATGACAGAACAGCCCAGGCATTTCTGGAAAAACGACCTTTCAGAAACCTGAACGATGTTTTAAACGCGATCTCGCGGGGTTTTAGCCGGCATCATAAAAATCGAGTTTTATCATCACTGGAGGCAGGCATTTTTAAGGAAGTAATACATAAATATATTGAAAACTATCCCCCCATTATACGTGTATTAAACTATAAAAACAGGGAAGTTCTAAAAGAATTTAAAAAGAGAATTCCACACAGGAGGTTAGAGATATGCCAGTGAAAGATGGAGATTTTTTAAGATTAGAATATACAGGCAAGGTTCAGGAAACTGGAGAAGTTTTCGACACAACCGATGATAAAGTGGCCGAAGAAAACGACATAAAATCAGAGAATAAAATTTACGGCGCCATACCCATAATTGTAGGGGCAGGACACGTTCTTAAAGGCATTGAGGACGCTTTAATAGGAATGAAAGAGGGAGAAGAAAAAACATTGGAAATCCCACCAATAGAAGCATTTGGTGAGAGAGATCCTAAACTCTTACAGCTAATACCCATGTCAGAATTCCGTAAACAGGGAATAAAACCCCAGATAGGTATGGCAATAACCATGGAGGGTACCACCGGTATAATCAGAAGCATCAGCGGAGGAAGGGTGCGGGTGGACTTCAACCATGAACTGGCAGGTAAAAATCTGCAGTACCACATCAAGGTGGAGAAGATCATAACTGATGATGAAGAGAAGATCCGTAGCATGATCAACTTGCACTATCCAAATCCCAATATAGACCTAGAAAGTCATAAAATCATTATAGAGGATGGAAAAGTGGTAATCCAGATGGATGAAATGACTAAATTTGATAAAAAACCTTATATGGACATCACATTTGCCCGTTTCAGAATAGCCCGGGATATCTGGGAGAACATGGAAAATGTGGATAAAGTAGAATTTGTGGACGTCTTTGAAAAGAAGGTTAATGAAGAAGCAGAGGGCAAAACAGAAACTGAAGCAGAGGAAGTAAATAAAGAAACTGTTCCTGAAGTTTCTACAGAAGAACCTGCAGAGGAAGGAGAAGTTTCTACAGAAGAAAAATCCGAACCCATTGCTGAAGAGGTTTTAGAGGAACGTATTCAGGATAAAGAAAAATAATATAATTTTTCCCAAAATCTGAAGGATTATAAATTTTCTAATTTTTTAATTTACTTTTTTTCTACTTTTTCTTTTATTCTTTTTTCTCTGAATTTCCTTTTTTTCCCTCTACGAGCCCTTATTTTCTGTAGTAGGAAAATTGCAACTACTAGGATGAATCCAAAACCAACTAAATAATCTTTGAAATTGATCATTTTTTTAAAAAAATTTAGGGTTAAGGCCAGGTTAAAATATTAGGCACATGTACTCTTTTCATCCGGCTTAGAACTTCATCAGGCCATTTATCCTCATCAAATCCTTTCTGGGCCAGAAATCCGAATATCCAGCGAGAAATACCTATACCGGTACATCCGGTCCATATACGGT
>JAJRAE010000239.1 GCA_028682985.1 Methanobacterium sp. | reverse complement strand
GACACCCATAGCTGTTAAAGCAGAAAAAGAAGGTAAATCTCCCAAAGAAATTGCCGGAAGATACTATCAAATGATAAAAAATGACCTGGAATCCTGCAATATATCATTAGACAACTTTTCACGAACCACAGACCCCCTGCACTATGAGATAGCACAGAATTTCTTTTTAAATCTTTATAATAATGATTACATCTATGAAAAAGCCATTAAACAGCCGTATTGTGATGAATGCAACCGATTTTTACCAGATCGTTATGTGGAGGGAATATGCCCTTACTGCAGTGGTGAAGGAGCCCGCGGAGATCACTGCGAAGTATGTGGGAGGCATCTGGATCCCATACAACTCCAAGATCCCCACTGTCTTATCTGCAACACCACCCCTGAAATCAGGGAATCCACCCAATACTACTTCCGTTTGAGCCAGTTTGAAGATGAAATAAAAACGTGGATAGTTAACAACCAGGAATTACCAGCTAATGTTAAAAATTACGCCCTACAATGGATTAAAGAGGGATTGAAAGACTGGATATTAACCAGAGACATGGAATGGGGAATTCCTGTACCCCTGGAAGAGGCTAAAGGAAAAATTATTTACGTATGGCTGGAAGCCCTCCTGGAATACATAACATCCGCAGTTATTTGGTCCCGTGAAAATAAAAAATCATGGAAGGAATACTGGGATGATAAAGCAGTGCATTTCATAGGAAAAGACATAATCTACCACCACTCCATATTTTGGCCGGCGCTCTTAATGGCCTATGGATGTAAATTACCATACACTATAATAGCTGGAGAGTATCTCTCCCTGGAAGGACAGAAAATGTCAACCAGTAAAAACTGGGTTATATGGACATCTGATTTTTTAAAGGATTTTGAACCAGATATATTAAGATACTACTTACTGGTTAATGCACCCTTAACCAGGGATACCGATTTCTCCTGGGAAGATTTCCAGAGAAGAATCAATGATGAACTGGCTGATGTGCTGGGAAACTTCCTGCACCGAACCTTCAGCTTCACTACCCGATTTTACCAGGGAAAAATACCAGAACCTGCTGAACTGGATGAATACGATGATAAAATGCTGAATCTATTACATTCCACACCAGCTAAGATTTCAGATCATATAGATAATTTCAAATTCAGGGAAGGTCTGGTGGAGCTCATAAAGGTGGCCAAGTCAGGTAACAAATATTTTAATGATAAGGAACCCTGGAAAAACATAAAATCCAGTCCCCAGAAAGCAGAGAATTGTCTCTACATTTGTAATCAGATGGCAAAGATGATATCCATATTGTTACAGCCCTATCTTCCTGATAAATCCCGGGAAATCATTGAAATCTTAAATATAGAAGAAGAATTTAGCTGGGAATCTGCCAGTCAAAAACTGCCCCCAGGCCATGAAATTAACAATCCATCCCCTATTTTTACTAAAATAGAGGACCAAACCATTCAAAATAAAAAAAGAGACTTATATAAGAATTTAGGAGAGTTAAATGAAATGAAACACATTATAAGTATTGAAGATTTTGCTAAACTAGAATTTCGCGTGGGTAAAATAATAGGAGCAGAAAAGATCAAGGGAAGTGACTCTCTATTAAAATTAATGGTAGATGTTAAAGACAAACAATTACAAGTGGTAGCAGGCCTGGCCAATAAATATCCTCCAGATGAAATTCTAAACAAAAAAGTGATTGTATTGGTGAATTTAAAGCCCGCTAAACTGTTCGGTGTTAAATCTGAGGGAATGATACTGGCAACTGGGGATACTTTGAGTGTTCTAAGTGCTGAAGGAGCTGAAATTGGTGAAAAAATAAAATGAATGAATCATTACTTATAGGAAAAGCCGAAAAATTCCTGAAAAGTATAGGACAGGAAAAAATAGAAATACAGTCCTTATATAAACTGGAAATTTTCACCAAATTTTATCTGTTTTTCCAGGGAAACCTTAATGAATTACAGGAATTAAGGGACACCATGGAAATAAAGGGATACAAAGCCCCCTATCGTTCCATAATAAAATACGGACATTCATCCAGTGAAATGCAGGTAGAGGACTTGCACGATATCACTCGACACACCCAGCACTTCCGGATGAAAGCTGCTGCCAAAAAAAATATTCTTGACCGGATAAAATCCTCCATAGCATCACATAAAATAGTATTGGGGCATTTAGATGAATACGCCATAATAAAATGTGAATCCTGCTCAGCCGAATACAGGGGAAATGATATTAAAAATGTATTAGCTAAAAAATGCCAGTGCGGTTCAATTGATCTAAAACTCTTACCAAACAAACAGGGAGTTTACAGATTGGAGATTATCAGGCACCTCCCCATTTCCGGAGATTATATGGTTAAAATGTCTGAACTATCGCCACTAGGTAGGGATGCCTTCCGGAAGATAGTAAGAATGCTAAAGCAGGAGAAAAGGGGAATTGTTAAAACCCTATCACTTGTGGTTAAAATCTATGAGGACGGCAGATGGGTCCGTAAAAGAGTTAATCTAGATGCTGTTAATCAGGCTCAATACGAAAAGGAGATAAGGAAAAGATACGGACCAGATGCACGTATCGAGTTCATGCAGTTCCATCGTAAACGACCATCCATTATAAATGATAAACAGGTGCAAACCGCACTTTCACTGGGCTATGTAAAGTATGCGGAAGAAGAAGCAGGAAAGATAATCCAGCCGGTAATTGAGGAACTCCTAATCAATCCTGGGAAACTTCAAATCTATGATAAATCCTTGATGCGAGCTAGAAATAAAGCACTGGAAATAGGGGAATATGAAGATATAAATGAACTGCAAAAGGAACTACTGCATAGAGAACTTACTAGAAAAGGTCTGATGGGAGAAAACGGGAATCTAGATGATGAAATCCAAAAAGACCTTGAAATTAAAGATACTATTGATAAATGTCTCTTAATTGACCTGCCCCGGACATTAATTACCTGGGACATCATAAAATATTATCTCACCACATCTTATGACCATAGAAATAAATATTCAGGCCCATTCCCTAACCTCAGACCGTCTTTGGATAGTAACCAGACCAAATCTTTCCAAAGCTTCAAAGAACAGGTTCTGAAAATTATTAAATCTAATCTTAAGGAGGATATACCCAACATAACTGATGTAACCCAGTTGCTTTCTGGTAAATTTGATTTGGAAAAGAAGATTAAGGGACTGCATGTTAAAACAAATCCCAGCGCATTAGGGGCGGCCATCTTAAACTTGAAGGGTAATATTTCCTTAGAGGAATCAGCACATGTATTCTGCCTTAAACCTTTTGATGTGCAATCTGAAAGGGATAAAATAAAAACATTCCAAAAACCAGTAACCAGTAAAGCCCAGAGATTCCTGGAAATGATAAAATAATAGTAAATAAGATTTCAATATTAAAATAAAATGGTGAATCCCCTTGGTCCATGAATTATACGTGAACCATCCATTAACATCCCAGAAGATCATGGAGATATTGGATAATAATCCGGAACTGGAAAAAATAACCTGTCCACCAAGTGTTTACCAGCGCATAGCACCTAAATATATAGAAGCTCTGTCCAGACTGGGAATTAAAGTTGAACCAGTCAAAAAGAGAGGCAGGCCTAAAAAATATAATGCCAGAGACCGGGAAGCTGTTGACGAAATGATAGAAAAGGGTTGCACACCACTGGATATTTCAAATACCCTGAAAATTCCCCTAAAAACAGTTTATTATTTCAACAAAACTCCACTTAAAAAGGGTAGGAAACGAAAATATTCAACTGAAACCATAAAAAAGGTGCACAACATGCATAAAAATGGATTGTCCGCTAGAAAGATTTCAGATAATTTGAAAATTCCTCTAAGAAGTGTTTATGGGCTTTTAAAAAGAAAAGAATAATATAATTTTAGGTAAAATAAAGATTAATAAAGAATCTAGAAATTTTAAAATTTATACATCAAGAGAATTATGGCTTCCAGTATTCTAAATCAAGATCTCATACTGATTTCCAGTATATGTGGTGTCGTGGCTTTCCTAGTGACATATCTAGCCATGCCCCGTTTAATAAAAAAATTACGTAACGCCCAGATTGTGGGGAAGGACATACATAAACCAAGCAAGCCTAAAGTAGCTGAAATGGGTGGAATTGGTATTCTTTTAGGTTTTATAATAGGATTATTTGTAGCTATCTACTTGTATCCCACGCTTCAGTTCACTCTGATTATAACCATGCTGGTCATCCTCCTGGTGGGTATGGTGGGTATGGTAGATGACTTAATCGCTCTCTCATCTAAGGAGAAGCTTATTCTTTTGTGGTTTGCTGGTTTGCCTTTGATCTGGATTGCCCCACCCAACGTGGGAATTCTTTACATACTGCTCATACCAGTGGCGGTTACTATTGCCGCTAATTTAACCAATATGCTGGCCGGTTTAAATGGCATAGAATCAGGTTTGGGGGCCATTGCCATGACCTCCCTTACAGTTTCCTGCATAATACTGGGTAAATATGATGTGGCTATAATTTCTATGGCCATGCTAGGAGCTCTTCTTGCATTTTTAATCTATAACCGACATCCCTCCCGGGTCTTCCCCGGTGATGTGGGCACTCTGATTATCGGCGCCACTATAGTGGCAGTAGCCTTCATTGGGAGGGTAAAGATTATAGCCTTAATCGTCCTCATCCCAAACATCATTGATAGTGCCTTGAAATTTTACAGCGCCGGGATAATGGAAAGACAGGACCACAACCCCACTGAAGTGGGAGATGACGGGAAACTGATGGCGCCTGAAGGAGGTTTTAACTCTCTTATTAGAAGCGTACTGCACCGTCCCATGAGTGAGGAAAAAGTGGTTTTGATAATCTGGTTAATAGGCATAATCTTTGGACTAGTAGGCATCATATTATCATACGTTTTGAAGAGCAGGATAATCTAAAAATAAATTATGAATTAATAGTAAACGAAACCTGTTCCTTAAAAGAAATAATTTATTATACCCATTTAACATCAGCAGTGGTAAAAAAATATCTATTGGAAAATGCGGGGTTAAAAAAGGAATTAGTCAGATCCTGGGTGTTAAATGTTATGCAGATACTCCTTCTAGCGTGATAATTTATCCTATCCCCTAGACAGTTAAGATCTGAACTGCTCATACCGATAGCTTTGGCATAGATTTGCAACTGGATTTTTGTACGGTTGTATAAAGGTTGATATCCCTCATTCTTATATTTAATCTGGACAATTTTAACTCCAGAGGGGCTGATTAATCTAAGGTGGTCTTTCTCATAATTTTTAAATGATTCATCAGGATAGATGGCCAGTGAATCGGTTATAATACCTTGTGTCGCACCGGTTCTTGCCGATGCCATAGCGTGGGTCAACTCACTATCTGAAGAAATAAAGATAGCAACTGAACAGGAAACTATGATCATGAAACCAGCTATCATAATATATTCAGCAGATATCTGACCGCAATTATCCTTTTTTATATCAATCAAATTATCACTATCCAGTTATTGCCGGAATCATCCTTTTTATTTATTATTTCATATTGATTACCCGGTGATAGTGTGATAGTTGAACTTTCTAGAACATTACTACTTTTAGAAATTTTTTCCGGAATTATATAGGCGAGACCTTTTCTTCCATCGAGATCAACCAGCACTCCGGAACCGTTAACCTTAACCACATAGTTATTATTTTTATTTAAATAAGTTGGCAGTTGTATTGAAATTTTATGTCCATTTCCCCCTGCATACACCTGGTTTATGGAACCTGCTATGTTTTCTGCTAAACAACGTGCTTCAGCCAGTTCTTTAGATTCATCTGCCAGGTTAAATCTATCAGATATAATATAGGAAGTGTTTACTAATACAATTAAGATTATGAATGTTGCAAACAGCAGATCGATGCTAAAACTACCGTGACTATCCATAATCTAATATATTACTTTTTATTATATAAGTATTACTAAACAAATGGATGTGTGGTAAAAGCAACCAAAAACTTCATATATTACTTTTATACTTTATATTAATAACAAAATATAGTGAGTGATAACTCATTAAAGGATTTGTCTTGGTGAAAAAATGAATACCGAAAAATTTGACTTAATAGTGAGACTAGAAGAAGAAAATAAGCCCCAGGAATACTATGAAGAAATAGTAGTAGAACAAATTGAAGATAAATTAAAAAACTACGACTCCCGATATTTTATTAAGGAATCGGAATATTTCAACATATTTATGGTGGAATTGGATGAAAATGAATTACAAACAGCAGTTAAAATAGCACACGCCTCCCAACCAAATAAGCTCGAAATGATACCCATCGAAAGCGTGGTCCTTACCAGGCCAGAAATAATACTCGAAAGAATAATTAAAATAAGCAAAGAAAGGATAAGAGATGGTGAGACCTTCAAAATCCAGTGCAACATACGAGGAAGATATATAAAAACTAAAGACGAATTTATCAGTTCCGTAGTCAGAGAACTGGAAAAACTAAAGGGCAAACCAGATGAATCAAACCCTGACTGGGTGATACATATTGAAGTACTGGGTGAAAATACCGGTGTTAGTGTTCTTAGAAATCTTTAAATTTTTTTAACTACTATATTTATTTTACCTAAAAAAATTTTTTTAAAAAAAAAATTGGTGCCCAATAAATGTATGAAATATTCCTCTTCAGTGGTGGAGTCTACCGATTCGATGAGTTTAAAGAAGTCGTAGAAGATATCGGTGGAATTGTGTTAAAGAAAGACCTTTTCCACATCAGTAGAGGTTATTCCATTTTGGGCGATGAAGTACAGGTAACCTTAATAATACCCCTGGATGATGAAAAACTTATTAAATCATTTTCAGATGAGATCAAAGGACATCTGGAAAAACTAAATGACGAAGACTTAAAAAAAATAGACCTGTTAACCTACATCTCAATATGTGATGTCTTAATAAAATCTGGAAAGTGGATGACGCTTTATGAGATTAAAAACAGCATAAAATGTCCCTGCCAAGCCCAGCTCTGTCAAAATCAGGAATTAGATAACTGCAACCTGGACCAGATGGAT
>JAJRAE010000144.1 GCA_028682985.1 Methanobacterium sp. | reverse complement strand
TCCATAGCGATAGAATCTATTAAAAGGATGGAAAACTGTACTGATTCAATTGACCTTCTTCGATCTTGTGCATTTGCTCTTCAAAACCTTATTAAGGAATCAGTTGACAATGAAGGTGATATACCTCCCTGGATTCGTGACTGGGAACCAAAATAGGTTAAAGCGTTTTTCAGTAGCCAGACAAATCGATTATCCCAAGCTTAGCCGTGCTTTCTGTGTTGTAACTAATTTTCTGGCCAATTCAGTCATGCTTATTCTTTTTAAAGTTTTATGGGAAAGCGAAACATCTGGAGTGCCTAGGTTAAGAACCTACGACGTGTTAAAAAGCCTGAAATAGACATATCTGGAGGCTTAAGTGAATTAGATTGTGAAATTAAACCTTTCAGATACCTTACCTAAAAGCCATTATCAGAGATAAGAAAGAAATACTCTTGGTATTCAGCAAATTCACAGAAGGAAGTGTCATATCACAAACAGCCATCGTGTATGGAACCAATAAACGGAATTTGTAGAAACCATCACTGACTTATATAACCTAGTATGGGACTATGTACTCCTTTAACATGACTACAATAAAATAACGAAATAGAAATAGTAATCAGTTTTGGCGGGAAATGTACCGCCTCCGCTTGACCAGATTCTTTCTGGTCAATGATATTATAAATTTAATAGTATTTAATACCTTTGAAGTTATTAACAAATTTTTAAATCTATAAAAAAAAGTATGATTGGGTATTACACCCGAGAGAAAGAATAATGGTCGGAGGCGGTATAGGGTTTCTAAACCCTCTCCCGGGATGTAAGTATGAAATAAGGAAAAATAAATCTCTCCTAGATGGGAGGAATGATTAATTATTATTATACATTCCAGAGTATTTAATACCTTCCATATTAAGGCATTAATAAATCACAGGATGTTATGATAGACTTCAAGCATTAGTGAGAAATGTTAGGCGGTTATGGACAAGTTGTATTAATACCATTTATTAAATTACTAATTATTCAGTTATTTTCTCTTCTTATCATTCATACATACGGTCTTTACCTGAATAATTACTGAATAACTTTTTATACTCCTCTTCCTCTTCCTCTATTTCCCTAAATATTTTTAAACCTTCATTATCAAGTTTATTCCGGTCTTCAGGGCTTAAACCCTCGTAGGTATCCCTCATACTTCTTAACGTTTCCAATACATCTTTATCTAACATGCCCATCTTCCTAAGAATAAGTAAGGAGTTTATGAAAGTAGCTAAAGTATTTAGTTCCCTCCCTTTTTCTTCCATCATTTTTCTTAGTTCTATATTATCCTTTTCACGCATTAATACTACTTTTTCCCCATACAACTGGCTTAAACATTCATGTATTAATTCCATACTCTCTTCAGGGGATTTATATCCCTCTTCTCTCACTTTAATATCCCCATCTTCCTTCAACTCTATTATGACTCTTTTAATAATTTTAACCATCAAAAAACCCCCTTATCTATATTAATATGTATGTGATATTCATTAAAATTTTTTATTAATTAATAATCGTTCCTTTAAGTAAATCTTTTTAAACCCTGAGGATTAACCATAATACTAAAAGAATCCAATTAAAAAATTATCTTATAAATTCATAATATTACAGAAGGGGTTAGTGATGATCTGGAACAGAGAAGCAGAGTGCATGGCTCGAGATGAAATGGAAGAGTTGCAGCTTAAAAAGTTGCAGGAAGTTGTGAAACGTGCCTATGAGAATGTGTCATATTATAAGAAAGCATTTGAAGATGCTGATGTTTTTCCTGAAGATATTGAAACCCTAGAGGATATTGAAAAACTTCCATTCACCAGCAAAACAGATTTAAGAGATGCCTATCCTTTTGGAATGTTCGCAGTTTCACCAGATGATATTGTGGAAGTGCACACCACATCCGGTACAACAGGAAAACCCACCGTATCAGGATACACCCAGAACGACCTGGAACTATGGAGTGAGGTCATGGCTCGAGCATTGAGCATGGCAGGTGGGGATAGAACTGATAGGATACAGAACTGTTATGGATACGGTCTCTTCACCGGCGGATTGGGGGTTCACTATGGGGCACAGAAGATAGGAGCCACAGTTATTCCTATATCAGCCGGCAATACCATGAGGCAGGTGGAGATCATGCAGGATTTCGGGTCAACCATATTAACCTGCACACCATCTTACGCCATGTACCTGGCTGAGGTGTTGGAAAATCAGGGTGTTAGTGCTGATAAAATAAATCTCAAGGCCGGAGTATTCGGGGCAGAGATGTGGACTGAAGAGATGAGGACGGAGATTGAAAAACGTCTAAATTTATCCGCTCTTAATATATATGGACTAACTGAGATTATAGGGCCGGGAGTGGCCCAGGAGTGTTCAGTTAAAGAAGGACTGCACATATTTGATGACCACTTCTATCCAGAAATAATAAATCCCGACACATTAAAAGCCCTTCCATCAGGTGACAAGGGAGAATTGGTTTTAACCACTCTAACCCGGGAGGGAATGCCCGTTATTAGATTCCGGACCAGGGATATCACTGCACTCCGATATGGGCAGTGTAAATGCGGCAGGACTCATGTTAAAATGGACCGCATCACTGGACGCAGTGATGATATGCTTAAGATCAGAGGAGTAATAGTATTCCCATCCCAGATCGAACGAGCTTTACTCAAAATAGAAGGAATGGAACCCCAGTATCAGATAATTGTAAGCAGACCCCAGCAGCTTGATGAACTGGAAGTGCAGGTAGAAACATCACCCGCCCTGTTCTCTGATGAGGTCAAACACGTGGAAGAAGTTAAAAAGAACATCGAAAAACACATCCATGATGAAATAGGTATACGGGTTAACATAAGCCTGGTGGAACCTCAAAGCCTCCCTAGAAGTGAAGGCAAAGCAGTGCGCGTCATAGATAAACGTGATTTAAAATAAATACCATGGATATAAATATTTAGTATAAAACGTATCTAGAAATAAAAATACTTTTTATGACAAAAAAGAAGGTGGGAATTATTTTGAAACTTAAACAGACATCAGTATTTTTAGAAAATAGAAAAGGAAGGTTATGGAAGGCGTTGAGCATATTAAGGGATGCGGATATCAATATCCGCGCATTATCCATAGCTGATACCTCTGAATTCGGGATTCTGCGCATGATAGTTCCAAACCCGGAGAAAGCCCGGGAAGTGCTTGAGGAAAATAACTTCGTGGTGAAGACCAATGAAGTGATTGGGGTGGAGATCCCTGATGAACCAGGAGGACTGGACAGAATCCTGGAAATTCTGACCAAAGCAGATATAAATGTGGAGTACCTCTACGCCTTTGTAGAGAAGAAGCTGGACCAGGCCATTGTGGTTCTTCGTACCGAGGACATCGATGCAGGTGCTGATGCACTCAATGAAGGCGGGGTTAATCTGCTAACTCCGGAAGAGATTTATGAGCTGTAGTTAAAACTAAATAACAGTTGGAAATTTTAATAAAATAAATCTTTAATAAAAAGGATGGATTTAAAAAAAAATTTAGATTAAATCTCATCCAAATACTTCTTTTTAATGGCGTCAAATTCTTCCTGTGTAATAGCACCAATATCCAGCAGTTCTTTAGCTTTTTTAATTCTCTCCACAGGGTCAGCATCTGACTTTTTTCTTTCAACTAAAGGTTCTTTCATAGCTGTGCTGGACTGAGGTGAGGTTTCAGCTGGTGCAGGTCTTTTAAAACTATCTGGTTTTTTTATCTCCGGTGTTATTCCTGTTTTTACTAGTTCTGGTTCCGTTGTGGTTTGGGGAGCTGGTTCGGGTTTTGCTTCTTCTTCTATTGGTGGTTCGGGTTTTGCTTCAGACTTTGACATTTCAGCTTCATCAGTTAATGATTCAGTGGGTTTCTGGACGTTTTCTTCTTCAGGCGGTACTATTGGTTCCAGTTTTTTGGTGGCGGCTGGTTCCTCAGCTGATTTTATTTTCTGGGAAGGACGGCTTCCAAAATCATCTGGCCGCTGGGAGATCCTTCTGTGGACTGGCTCTTCATCTGGTCCTCTTATCTGGGGACTGAATCCTTCTTCTTTTTCCGGAGGTGATTCTAATTTTTTACCACAACCCACACAGAACTTGGCTGTGGATGGATTCTGAGTATGGCAGTCTGGGCATTCATTAGAGCTTGATGTTGCCATTTCCCTTTTAGTAATCCTTTCCCTTGATTCCTGGTATTTCTCTCCTCTCCTTCTTGCTTCCAATCTTCTATTTATTTCATCACTTGAAACCACATCAAACACCTTCCTTTAGTCAAATTTACTTAATTATATCTTCTTTGATTAATTTGATTTATTATTGATAATTTCTCAATCCGATATTATTTTTTCCTTAATAACTAATAATATTTATAATCTTAAAAAATTTCACATCTTCTTTTTTATATTTCTTTTACACTCCCAGAACTGGTCTAAAGTACCTTTAAGCCCGTATTTTATGCCTTTTTTGGTGAATATCCCGGCTTTGATCACTGCTTTTTCCAGGGGGAGGTCTTTATTCAGGTAGGCTGCGCAGGCTGCTGAAAAGGTGCATCCACTACCGTGGGTGTTTCCTGATTCCAGTAGCTCACCCTTCAGTATCTTGATTGAACCGTTGTATAACAGGTCATTACCTTTTAAGTGTCCTCCAGTTATAATCACATCACAGATTTCACCGATCTTAGAAGCTGCCTTTCGGGCATCCTCCTCATCCCTTATTTTTACTCCGGATAGTTCCTGAGCCTCATAAATGTTGGGTGTGGTTAAGGTGGCCAGGGGAAGAAGATGTTCTTTCAGCGCTTTAACCAAGTTATTTTTTGACAGTAAACCTCCTGATCCGGCGATCATAACTGGATCCACCACCATTTTCAGTCTATATTCATCAACTTTCTCTGCCACTGCTTTTACTATCTCAGGAGAGTATAACATCCCAGTCTTTCCATATACAATCTTTTCTTCATCTAAGATGAGATCTATTTGGCTTTGAATAAATTCAATAGCCACTGGATTAATACCTTCCACTCTCTTAACATTCTGGGAGGTTAAGGCTGTTATAACCGCGGTTCCATATTCATTAAGGGCGTGGAAGGTTTTAATATCATTCAGGATACCGGCACCTCCGGAAGGGTCGAAGCCGGCTATGCTTAAAAGAGTCATCTCTTGATCTCTCCTTATATTTAAATTCTAGGAAATAGGATTTATTCTCTCTCCACCTGTAATCTCTCCACTCCATGGTTGGAGCGCACAGTAAGGGACAGCTCCTTCAGATACTGGTAGGTGTTGGTGTTTTCACCGTGTAACATGATCTCTCCCAGATCCTCGGCGGTGTTCACATCCAAAGACAGGTAGAATGAATCGTAAATTGTACATGTAAATCCTTTTCTTTTTGCTTCATCCTGATGGTTAAAGAAGCTGCAATCACCAAACATCATCTTCAAACCCGGGGCAGGGCAGAGGAGTGCGTTGGTTCCACCACCTTTAGCTGGGGCTATCACTACATCTGCTTCTTCACCTTTCCTTAATATTTCTTTAACATATTCCTCTTTTATGAGGGGTATGTCTGATGGGACGATGAGAACTTTGGAACATTTTTTAGACGAGTAGTCCACTGCCTGGTTTAAGGCGCCGTTTAGATCTGTTTCACCCTCTTCTTCCAGTATTTGAACGTCTAGTGTATCAACGTATACCAGTACATCTTTATCAGAACTGATAACCAGAACATGATCCACACTCTTCTTTAAAACATATATCACATCTTTCAGCATGGATTTAAGGAGATTTTCCCTTTCAATGGGTGTTAGAGTTGGTGATAATCTGGTTTTAGCGTTTGAAAATCTTGATACCGGTATTATGGCACAGGTAGGCATGATATGATTCCCCTTATTTGATTATTTATTCAGGATAGTTCTTTTTAGATATTTAGGTTTGTTCCTTTTTAGATATTCGGATTAGTTCTTTTTAGATTATTTATTGGAGAGTTTCCTTTTTAGATTAGTTTTCTGGATATTAACATTATTAAACTATATTTTCAGGATATGTTGAATGAATTTTTAAACCAATTTATAAAGACATTTATCCAGTTTACCAGGTCAACTTCATTGGGGGATTGTGGGGATAGATTTTTAAGCTCGCCCTCTGTAAGGTTTAAAACCTTAACCAGATTAGTTCTGGCATCGTTTAACTTATTATTTATCTCTGTATTATTGATACCCTGTTTTTCTATTAGAACTGTGGCTTCTCCGGTTTTCAGGTTTAAATTATCTCCGGAGACTATTATCCAGATCTGGAGCTGGGTGCTGGTGCTGTTTTGAGCATCGGCCAGGTTTGAATTCTTTATCAGCTGATATATCTCTGCAGAAGCTTTACCAGAAGGTGTAAGTTTAGCTCCGAGAGTGGCGGTTTGATTGGGCTGGAAACAGTAAGCACTTATGTAACTACTGCTATTCTGGTTTACCATCTTATCCTCAGCCACCACCATGTCCTGGGAGGTGTTGCTTGTGAGTATCTGACCGGTTTCCACCATTAAAGGTTTTTTTCCATTGTTTTTAAATTGAATGATGTGGGGTACACTGCCCGGTGTGGTGTTTTGTATTATTTCCACATCACCTTTTTGATAGGATTCCTGAAGTGATGTGGCCTCAAATGACAGCACACTGATGTAGATTCCACAGATTGTGAAGATCAAAACAAGCAGTATCAGTAGTATCAGTCTGAAATTCATAACTCATCTCATTTCGATTAATATGTTTTAGCAAGTAATGTGGTTTTTTTAGCGGCTTTGCCGCAGTTAATGCATTTATCTTCTTCTTCAACTTGACTCTCTATTCCCAGTAGATCCACCCGTAGGGTTTCTTCCAGGTCCTTTCCACAGGAAGTCTTACCGCACCAGGAGAACTGTATTATACCACCACTTTCCGTAATCTCTTCCTGCGCTTCTTCTACGGTTTTAACTTTACGTATATTATTTTTTAATCTTTCCCAGGCCTTATCTTTCATTTCCTGGTTGATATTATCTAAGAGAGTGTTAATGGTCAAAATAAGCGTTTCTTCATGATAGTCCAGGGTTTTTTTCTCTAGGTTATTTCTGGATACTACTATCATTTTATTATTTTTTATATCCCGGGGTCCTATCTCAATTCTAAGGGGCACTCCTCTCATCTCCCATTCATAGAACTTTTTACCTGCTCTTATGTCCCGGTCATCCAGGTAGACTCTCATACTCTGTGTTTTCAGTTTTTTCTCCACCTTCCGGCAGAAGTCCAGTACTTCCTCTTTTCCTTCCTTAAATAATATGGGAACTATAACCACCTGTACTGGTGCAACTCTTGGGGGTAGGCATAATCCGCTTTCATCACCATGCACACCAATGACTGAGGCAATTATTCTATCTGAAAGACCATAACAGGTTTGATAAACATATTGATGGTCTCCGGATTCTGTTTCATATGTTATGTCAAATGTGTGGGCAAAAGTCTGTCCCAGGTTGTGTACAGTCCCTATCTGCAGAGTTTTCCCATCTGGAAGCAGGGTGTCAAATGCCACTGTATAGTCAGCCCCGGGAAACTTATCCCATTCCGGCCGGGTGGTGATAACATAAGGCACAGCCAGGGCATCGAAGAAGCTTTTGTATAGTTCAACTGCATCTTTAACCTGATTCTCCGCCCCTTCACTATCGGTGTGGATGGTGTGGGCTTCTTTAAAGGTGGTGATTTCCCTTACCCTGATTAAGGGTCTGGTGTGTTTGGTTTCATAGCGGAAGGTGTTCACTATCTGATAAAATTTAAGGGGAAGATCTGAGTGGGATCGTACCCATAGGTTGAACATGGGATACATGGCGGTTTCACTGGTGGGGCGCAGTGCCAGTTTTTTATTAAGCTGGGTAAGTCCTCCATGGGTAACCCAGTACACTTCATCTTCAAATCCCTTAACATGTATGGCCTCTTTGGCCAGTTCATCTTCTGGTATGAGCAAGGGGAATAGAACTTCCTCATGGTCCTGGTCTAACAGGTTTCTGAGGATGTTAAGGGTGTATTTTCTTATCTTAAATCCCTGCGGAAGCCAGACATGCATACCCTTTATGGGGTATCTGGTATCGATTATTTCTGCTTCTTCTAATATTTCATGAAACCATTCACTGAATTTTGACACTTTGATTCACCTTAAAATTATCTTGAGGGAACTTTTATAGAATAATTATTATATATGGGAGTTTTATAAATTTTTAAATTTAAGAGCCCATTTTTAAAAATTTGAATCAGACTAATACATATAATTAAGAGTCAGTATATAAATATTATCTGTTAAATTGGAATTGATAGCCATGGACTATAGAAAGATACAGTTACCACGTGAAATTCACACCGGCCCCGGTTTAATTAAGGAAACAGGTTCAATCTGCAATGAACTAAGATTTAAAGGAAAAGTACTGGTGGTAAGCGGCACCCACACCTCCAAAATAGGTGGTGAACAGGTCATAGAAAGCCTGGAAAATAAGGGCTTTTCAGTAGATAACATCACCATTAAACAGGCCAATATGGATACTGTTTTAGAAGTCCAGGATCTTATAAAAGATATTTCCCTGGTGCTTGGAGTGGGCGGTGGAAAAGTTATTGATGTAGCTAAACTGTCATCCACCAGATCCGGGATAAACTTTATAAGCATACCCACCGCAGCTTCACATGATGGGATTGCATCACCACGAGCTTCCATTAAAAATGAGGGAAGCAGTGTCTCACTACAGGCAGCATCACCCATAGGTGTAATTGCTGATACTAAAATCATAAGCAAAGCACCATTTCGGCTCTTGGCTGCGGGATTTGGTGACGTAATTTCTAATCACACCGCTGTTCTTGACTGGAAACTGGCACATAGGCTGTTAAATGTAAATTACAGTGATTCAGCTGCAGCTCTATCTTTGATGACGTCTAAGATGACCTTAAAATCAGCCAGTGCCATAAAGGAAGGCCTTATTGAAAGTTCTGAGGTGGTTGTTAAAGCGTTGATCTCTAGTGGGATGGCCATCAGCATCGCCGCATCCAGCAGACCGGCCAGCGGAGCTGAACATAAATTCAGCCATGCCCTGGATATGATAGCACCTAAACCTGCTCTGCATGGTGAACAATGTGGTGTGGGGACTATAATGATGATGTATCTCCATGGAGGAGATTGGAAGTCCATCAGAAATGCCCTGAAAATAGTTAAAGCACCTATCTCAGCTAAGGAGCTAGGTATTGAACCCGAATATATTATTGAAGCTTTAAAAATTGCACACACTATAAGAAAGGATAGATATACAATACTCGGAGATCGGGGACTTACAGATGAGGCTGCCCTGGCTTTGGCGAGGAACACCGGTGTGGTATAAAACAAATGATATTTTTGGGCTATAATAAAAAACGTTAGATAAATCAGTATTAACTAATCATTTTAATATTTATAAAAAAAATTTTACTCCAAAGTATTAAGGAGTTGATAATCATGATAACTCTTATTGGGATTAATTTAGCCCAGAAAGGAATAGAATTCACACATTACGGTGAAGCTTCAGCTTGTGGTAATTGCAGGTTTAAAAACACTTGTATAGATGTCCTTGAAGAAGGCCGGGTTTATCGGGTTGAAGATGTAAAGGACACACAGCACCCCTGCCCCATACATGAGGGCGGAAAAGTGAAGGTGGTTGAGGTGGTAAAGGCCGATATCATGGCTTTAATTGATTCTAAGATAGCTTTTGAAGGGTCAAATATAATTTTCAAACCTGTAAACTGTGAAGATAATTGTAAGGAAACAGACCTGTGCCATCCAGAAGGCCTCAATGAGAATGACCGATGCAAAATCGTGAAGAATCTGAGTAAAACCCAGATTAAATGCGTTAAAGGATTGGATATGAGCCTGGTTCTACTGAGATTATAAAAGAGCCTGGTTCTACTGAGATTATAAAAAACTCGGTTCTTTGAGGTTATAAAAAATTTGATGAAATATGTATATATAAGGGGGATTATAGGAGTATGAATCTTAAAAAAATGGTAGGATATCACGCAGCAGAGATGGTTAGTGATGGAGATGTGCTTGGATTAGGCACAGGTTCAACCACCCACTTCTTCATAGAAAGATTAGGGCAGATAATTGCCGAAGAAGAGATGGAAATAATGGGAATACCCACCTCATATCAATCATTCTTCCTGGCTCAAAAATGGGGTATTCCTCTTACCACCTTAAATGAACACCAAATAAGCCTTGCAGTGGACGGTGCTGATGAAGTAGACCCCAATTTAAATCTTATTAAGGGAGGAGGAGCAGCCCACACCCTGGAGAAGATAGTGGACAGTGCAGCTTCTAAATTTGTGGTGATTGTGGATAAATCCAAAATGGTGGAGAAACTGGGACGATTTCCGGTGCCCGTGGAGGTAATACCACAGGCTTACCGGACAGTGACTGAAAAACTGGGAGATATGGGTGGAAAACCCCAGCTTAGAATGGCGGAGAGAAAAGACGGACCAGTAATCACTGATAACGGTAATTTTGTGTTGGATGTTGATTTGGGAATGATAGAAAAGCCAGATGAACTGGAGATAGAGCTTAACCTTATTCCGGGAGTGGTGGAAAACGGAATATTCACTGGCATTGTGGATGAAGTACTGATAGGTACCGATGATGGGCTGGAT
>JAJRAE010000132.1 GCA_028682985.1 Methanobacterium sp. | reverse complement strand
CGTGGTGTTTTCTTATCCGGGGGAGCTTCCAGACCTCAAATTCCAGTAATATAACTATCTTCTCTTTTTCATCAGTCCAGGATGCGCTGTCATATAATATAAAGCCATTTTTATTCACCAGTTTCCGGGTGGAATTGGTGGTTTTATTGATCTGTGGATAAAGCGCATCAGCAGGTATATCCGGCGCTTTGAATGATATGATGAGTGTTTTAGTACCTCTACCTTTAAATAAATCTTTAATCTTATTTAAATTGATATTTATGGGATTTGGTTTAAAATAGGATATGGATTTTGTTTTCAGGAAATGACGGGAGGCTGCTATAAATTCTGACATCTTCTCCAAAGTCAAAGCAGCAGCCACGTTCCTATCTGGATCAACAGGGTCCACCACGATTAATGGTTCTTTAAAATTTTCGGTTGTTCCATACCCAGCTAGATCAATACTGTAGCCGGGCTTCCAATCATCTGAAGCACTTTCCAGGACCCTGAGGAAGGTTTTATAATGAAGTACCAGTAATTCACATAGGTAACCGGCAAATCCACCCACCTTGAATTCAGATCCATAGGTGTCTATGGTTTTCATAAAACATTTGAGGAGCAGAACTTCATCTGCCTCTTCTGCTTTCAAGTGTTTTTTAACGTACTGGGTGTGAGGTATGGTGCGGTCTACTGCAGATTTGATCTTTTTAGTCCTCTTGATATCGTAGCACGGTACAAAATCTATTTCAAAACCCTTTATTAAACCGGTTATATAAGGATGTGATGCATATCGGAATTCAAAGGTTCCATTCATATCTTCTATACATTTTCGGCCCAGGAACACTCCATCCTTTTTAAGAGTATCTTCTGGTGTGTTCAATGGAAATTTTATAAATATATCAACATCTGCTTTCCCAGATAGCCAGGTTCCCTTAGCCACTGATCCAACAAGAACCGCCTGAGCATCTATACCCTGTTCTAATGCAGTGTTATTTATTGATTTGATTAAATTTGATGCTAATTTTTTGATTAAATTTATCTCATCTGTTCCTGGTTTTATTTCCTTTAAAATTTCCTGATAATCCTTGTTATTCATAATTCACCTAATAAAGTTAAGAAAAAATTTTTCTCTAATGTGTTTTTAGTTTAAAGCTTGAATTCTTCAATTGTGCTGTAGACAGGCCCTTTGGGAGTTAGATCGCTCTTTTTTAATACTAATTTATCAACTTTCATTGATCCAATTTCTATATCTTCCAATTCTTTTATTCTAGCAACAAGAGCGTCCTTATTTTTAGCACTTTTAACCCGACCTATTGTAAGATGGGGAATGTAACTTTTTTCCTTCTTAAAGCCTAAATTGGAGAATTTATCATCTAGGTTTTTAATTATCTGAGAGAAATAATGGGAATTCTCCAAGCCTAACCAAATCACCCGGACGTATCCCGGATGAGGGAAAACACCGACACCTTTAATGTTAATCTCGAATGGAATATAATCAGTAAGTGTATCATTTATGGATGCTGATATTCTTTTTTCCCTGTTTTCGGATATATCTCCAAAGAACTTGCAGGTAAAATGTAGATTTTCTTCCTCCACAAATTTAACCGTAGCATTAGACTCTTTAAGACTATCCTGTACTTCGCAAACTTTACCATGTAATTCCTTATCTAAATCCACAGCCAGAAATGCCCTCATAACTATCACATCCACAAAATTTTAATCTTCATTCATAAATTTGAAGTTATCTTCCCATTCTTCTTTGAAATCCTGATTATCTGTTAAGTGTTTAACACAGGATCCAAGGAATTGGCTTTCTTTTACAGGACTTGCCCCAATAAATCCGGGATTAATTCTTCTTTGGGTTTGTGGGTTGATGATCTCGACTTCATATCTTCTAATTTAAACACCATCCAGTGTTGAATAAAAATTAATAGAATAATGAAATTATAAAAAAAAGGAGATTATTTTTCGATTATGGTTTCCTCGATAGCCATTCCAAAATGTCGGGCATCCGGGTCCAGGTAGACCATAACCTTATCACCCACCTTTAAATCAGCGACAGAGACAGGTACACCATCTTCTTTAACCAGCTTAATGGTTTCCGCATTTTGAAGTAAAGTACGTAGAGTTATATCTTCATATTCTGCTTCAACCAGCATTAAGGGTCTTTTTTCTATTTTAACCCTTCCTACAATAACACTTTTAGAGTTACCTTTCTTATCTACACTTAAAACTTCATCTCCTGTCTCAATCTCAGAGAGGTACTTAGTTTTATTACCCGGAGTCATGATATAGGCATGTACTGGACCGGCATTAACCCGGAATGGTCTGGATGCTACATACTCACTTTCCATGGATTCACTGTGCACCAGGAACAAGCCCTTGGAGTATGAACCAATAAGCATACCCTCCCCCATTCCCATTATAGAGCAGGTGTCTACACAAACCCGGTCTCCGGAACCAACAGGTTCTACCCTGGTAACTGTAGCTGCTTTAAGCTGATAATTTTCTGAGTCTATCTGGTCCACCAGTTCAGCCACTTTCTTTATCTGGGATATCTCCTGGGGACATAAAAGAACCCCGTCAGTACCGTATTCCAGGGTTTCCAGGGCCAGTTTAGCTTCTTCATAATCTGCAACTGCGGCTACCAGTTTCACATCTTCTTTCTGTAGTTCAGCTATGATATTTTCCAGGGGAATAACCTTCCAGTCCTTACCCATTAAAATCAGGTAGTCTGCATATTTGCCCAGTAAGGAAGCCAGTTTCTCATGGTTTTTACTGGTGATCTCCACATAAGCAGCAACAGCTTTTTCTTTTCCTTTAATCCTTTTAATATTGGATAGATCTTTGGATTCGGATAGATTTTCTGGTAATGGTAGAGTTCCATCTCCCTCTCCATTCCTTCCCACCATAACTATGTCTGAACCTTCCATATCAGAGATGAGTTTTACGTTTCCCAGTCTTCTTATATTGCCCATATCTGTGAAGTCCACAATATGGTCGATTCCAGATTCCAGTGAGGTAGTTATAAATCCTTTTTTACTATTCCAGTCCATACCTTCTGCCATTACCCATGCGAATTTCATATTTTTATACCTTCTTGAAATTGGATAATTTTATTTAACTTTGAATTTTTTATTTTAATATTTAGTTATTATAATCTGTTTTTATTTATCCTTTCAGTATTTTCAGTGCTTCCTCTACTTCCAGGTTGTTATGAACGATTTCTGCTATGGCTCTGGTTGTTTTTCTGGGTGATTCTGCCTGGAAGACATTTCTTCCTATGGCCACTCCTGCTCCGCCCATGTCCACTGAGTTTTTAACCATTTCCAATAGCTCACGGTCTGTTTCAACCCGAGGACCGCCTGCTATTACCAGGGGCACTGGACATCCTTCTATAACTTCTTTAAATGTCTCAGGGTCTCCGGTGTAATTTGTTTTTATGATGTCAGCACCCAGCTCTGCTCCGGCACGGCTGGCTATTTTAACAACATCAGCGTGATGTTCATCTTTTATCTTCTCACCCCGAGGGTACATCATGGCGATTAGGGGCATTCCCCAATCATCACATATCTCTGCTGTATTTCCAAGTATTTGAAGCATTGCAGGCTCCTTTTTTGATCCCACATTCACATGTACTGAAACTGCGTCTGCTCCCATCTGAAGTGCTTTTTCTACTGATGTTACCAGTACTTTGTTGTCTGGGTCAGGTCCTAATGAGGTGCTGGCTGATAAGTGTATAATTAGTCCTATATCTCTTCCGTATCCTCTATGTCCGCTTCCCACAATACCTTTATGAACAATTACAGCGTTTGCCCCTCCACTGGCCACTTCATCTATGGTTTCGGCCATATCTATAATTCCATCGATGGGGCCCATGGAGACTCCGTGATCCATGGGTACTATGACACATCTCCCTGTTTTCCTGTTTAATATTCGTTCAATCCTTATTTTTTTACCTATCATATGCCCCTCCTCCTTTTTTCCTGACCATATGTAAAACCACAATCAGAATATTATCGATACTATATGGAAATTTACATTAGCTGATATAAAAAATTAATCATTAATTTAATGAATAGTTCTAGTTCTAAATTCATTACTGGTATTTGCTTTTATATTTTAGGGAGATGTTTGTAGAGATTGATAAAATTAATAAGTATTAAAAATCAATATTAGTATGAAATTTTATATGAAATTATCTTTTGTAAGTCATAGGAGGGGTTAGACGTGCCGGATAGTTTGAAAGATGATACTGAAAAGGATATTGGCCGTCTTTTTCAGGAGAAGGATTTACTGGAAGAGCAGATCCGAAAACTTGACTTTGAAAAAATTGAAAGACTGCAGAAATACAACGAAGAACTTGAAAAACGTGCTGAATGGTTGGATAAAGAGAGAATAAAGGTAATTAAGGAAAGGGACAATTACCGAAAGCAGGTTAAAAATTTCCGGGGTAGAAAATGGTTCAGCTCCTTGAGAATGGTTAGTATACTTGCAGTGATTGATTTAATTATCCTACCTCTTCTGCTCTGGCTTCTTAAAATACCCATCCAGTGGTTTTTCATATCTATTGGAATTATCACCTTCTTTGGAATTCTCATTATAGCCAATTACATGTCAGGCACATCTCCACTGAACAGTGGGGAAGTACGTAAGGCACTGACCAGCTCCTTTGTAGTAACCTATTTCGCCTTCCTACCCCTGGTAACTTTTGGTAGTGTGAATCTTCCTGCTGATGAACCAATTAAAACAATTGTAACCAACTTCACCTGGATAGTGGGGGCGATTGTGATATTCTACTTCGGCTCCCGGGCTCTGGAGGAGTACGTTAAGACTAAAAATCAGTGAGAACAAGTAATTTCTTTTATTGAATTTATTTTTTAGATATTTTCTTTAATAAAACGAATTTTTTAACAATGGAGAATTTAGAATAAATAAAAAAAAGGAAAAATATGTATTATTTTTATGGTGTGAGTCTTCTACGGTCTCTGGGGAATAGTACGGTTTCCCGGATATTCTGGGCTCCAGTGAGGCACATGGTGAATCTTTCTGCTCCCACCCCCCAACCAGCATGGGGAGGCATTCCATATTCAAAGGCTGCCAGGTATCTTTTAAATGATTCTGGGTTTAGTCCCTGTTTTTTTATCCGTTCCACCAGTAGATCGTGCTGATGTACCCTCATAGCTCCGGATGATATCTCCAAATCCCGGTACATCAGATCAAAGGCACAGCTTTTTTCAGGGTTTTCCTGGCCGGGCATAACATAGAAAGGTTTGATATCAGTAGGCCAACCTGTGATGAAGTAGTAACCCTGATTTATTTCTCCCATTGCTTTTTCAGCAGCCCGGGACATATCCTCCCCATGGCGCATGGCCACTCCCTTGGAGTTTACCATGTCCACCATATCATCATAGTCGATCCGGGAGAAAGGTGCTGTGGGAACCTGTAAATCTACCTGTATTGTTTCAAGTTCACTCCTGCAATGCTCTTTAACATCCGTAACTGCGGTGACTATCATCTGCTCCAGTATCTGCATCACATCCTCATGGTCGCAGAAAGCCGCTTCTAGATCTATGGATATGGCTTCGTTTAAGTGGCGGAGTGTATCATGCTCCTCTGCCCGGAATATTGGTGCTATTTCATATACCTGGTCAAATCCAGATGCCATCATTATCTGCTTATAGAGCTGAGGGCTCTGGCCCAGGAAAGCTTCCCTTTCAAAGTAGGTGATAGGAAATAGTTCAGTTCCACCTTCTGTAGCCGAGGCCACTAATTTGGGGGTGTTAATCTCTATAAAATTGTTCTTTTCCAGGAAAACTCGTACAGAATGCAGCATCCTGCTTTTTATTTTAAATATGGAGCTTATATTATGTTTTCTAAGATCCAGAAATCTGGAGTCCAGTCTGGTGTCAATTTCTGCCCGAACTTTTTCAGTTGTATCCAGGGGCAGTGGTAACTTGGATTCGTTTATTAGTTCCACTTCCTGGGGTATTATCTCAACCCCCCCTGGTGCTTTGGGTGATTCTTTTACTGTTCCTTTTATTGAGATCACGGATTCCTTCTTTAGCTCCCTGATTTCCCCGAAGAGTTCTGGTGATACTTTTTTACTGGGAGCCGTTATTTGCAGTATGCCGTCCCTGTCTCTTAAAAGCACAAATATTATACCGCCCAGATCTCGGATTTCATGGATCCATCCTTTGATGGTTACCTGTTCTCCACTTAGTTCTTTTGTTATCTCTTTTGAATAATGAGTTCTTTTACATTTGCCTGCAGTCATAAATTCACCTCTAAATTTGAAAATTTTAAATGTTTAAAATCCGGTAAGAGAATCTCTTAAAATTTCCTTGGAGTTTAATCTAATTAAAAATTTTAATTTTATAATTTCAATATTACTACCCTTTGTATTAATAAAAGAATTATTACTTCTAATATTAATACCGAAATATTACCTTCTATAATTAATTTTTTATCCGAAACTATTTTCTGTTATTATTTGTTATTAATATTTTTTGCACGTTTCTTAAATGACTCTGCATGGGAGTACAGTCCCTCATATTCTGCCAGAGTGATAACTACGTCTTCTAGATTCTTAAATCCTTCCTTGGTTAGGCGCTGTACTGTGGGTTTTTTCAGGAATGATTCGGTTGATAATCCTGCTGTGAAGCGGGCGCATCCTGAGGTGGGAAGCACGTGATTGGTGCCTGAGCCGTAGTCTCCAGCAGCCACCGGAGTTAAATCGCCTAGAAATATGGAGCCGGCATTTTTAATATTTTCCAGCACATCTTCTGGTTCTTCTGTCATGATGATAAGGTGTTCCGGTGCATACTGGTTTGAGAATTCAGTTGCTTCTTCCAGGTTGTGGGCCAGGACTATGTGCCCATATTTATGGAGTGATTCGGTTATTATCTTTTTTCTTGGGGCTCTTTTAATTTCCTTATCAATTTCTAAGTTTACTTTTTCTGCTAATTCTATTGATGTGGTTACCAGAACACATGCTGCATCAGGGTCATGTTCGGCCTGTGCCATGAGGTCTATTGCTACATATTCTGGGTTGGCATTTTCATCGGCTATGATAAGCACTTCTGAGGGTCCGGCTGGGAAGTCGATGTCCACATCACCGTAGACTAATTTTTTGGCGGTGGTCACGTATTTATTTCCGGGACCTACTATTTTATCAACCCGAGGAATAGTTTCTGTTCCGTAGGCCATTGCTGCGATGGCCTGTGCCCCTCCCACGGCGTATATTTCGTGAGCACCTGCTAATTTGGCCGCGGCTATTATCTCCTGCTTTACCTGGCCATCTTTATCTGGTGGGGTGCAGCAAATGATTCGGGATACTCCCGCTATCCTGGCGGGTATTATGGTCATCAGGATGGTTGAAAGGTAAACTGCTCTACCTCCCGGTATGTAACAGCCAACGGTTTCTATGGGTCTTATTATCTGTCCCGCGGATATTCCTTCATCAACATTGCAGATCCATTCAGGTGGTATCTGGGCCTTATGGAATTTTTCTATATTGAATGCTGCCTTTTTAAGGGCTTTCACCACTGCTTCATCCGCCAGCATTTTTCTTTCTTTATTTGTGGTCATATTGACCTGCAGATCTTGCAATATCACATCATCAAATTTTTCACAATAATACTGTATAGCACTATCGCCTTTGTGATGAACATCACTTAAGATTTTATTAACATTCTTTACCAGTTCCGTATCGCTTAATTGAGACCTCTTTAAAAGTTTAAGCTTATTTTCATTATTCATCCTTTTTAATTTGGAAATTTTCATTCTATCACAGTTATTACCTAATTTTAAGGGAAATTATAGTCATTAATTATTGTTTTTATGAGTTAATAACTTCTTTTATTTGGTGATTTTTGCTGTACGGTAGGAAACCTTTATTTACAACATTAATAATACGTATAGATTGGCATGTGAAATATTTGTTAATAAAAAACAAATATTAATTTATAATAAAATCCGTATTAATATTTTTTATCTGTTAAATTCCCATCACCTAAGTATTAAATCTACTACACATGCCGCAAACTTGAAATCAGTAAGGTGTCAGATAATATGTACAAAGATGAACTTATTCAACTACATCAATTTTTGGTATACGTGTTAAAAAATATGGATGAAGAATACGAGTTAAAGGAGGAATGTAAAGACTATCTCGGTCTTAATATAAGCCCTCATCATATTCACCGGACTAAAGCCGAACATAAATATGCTATTTTTGTATTGTCAAACACAATATCCGAAGTTCTTGCCAATAACAACGGAGGAATGTCTTCCAACATTTCCAATGGTCTTTCAGAACTGGTGAAGAGATCTAGAAGGGAACTTGTAAAACTGCAGGATAATGAAACACTAAAATATGAAAAGAATCAGGATATAAAAATTGTTGGAATGAGATAGAGATTCATAAGTAGTTGAATAAAAGAAAAAATCCAAATTCATTATTTTAATTAATTATATTGAAAATATATTTAAATTTTTGTTAATAAAAAATAATAATTTAATAATAATATCTCTTTTTTTATTATATAATTAATATCTTGATTATATTAATTTACAGCATTGTTTTAAGTTGGAGGAATGTTTTATGGACGGTATAAGAAAAATGATTTGTCTGGTTGATGGAGAACATTATATACCCGTAACTAAATCTGCTTTAGATACCCTGGACAGTCTGGATAATAATGAAATAGTGGCAGTAATATTTATTGGAGGCACTGAAAAATTAAGAGAAGTATCAGAAGACGATATATCTAAAAAAATGGAAAGAACAGTGCATTTCGGTCCTAGCCACCATGAAATTCCCTACGATTTAATAGACAAGAAAATTGCAGAGTATGATGCAGATGTGGTGATGGACCTCAGTGATGAACCCATTGTAGATTATTCTAAAAGATTTAAAATAGCCAACATAGTAATATCCCATGGTATACCCTACGAAGGTCCTGATTTCAAATTCTATCCCTTAGGAGAACATGACATTCTAGAGAAACCTTCATTTAAAATATTAGGTACTGGAAAAAGAATAGGAAAAACTGCAGTATCTGCTTATGCAGCAAGAATCATCCATAAAAATAATTACAACCCCTGTGTGGTGGCCATGGGACGGGGAGGACCGGAAGAACCAGAGATAGTCCGGGGAGATGAAATTGAGATAACACCTCAATTTCTAATGGAGCAATCAGATAAAGGAATACACGCCGCTTCAGATCATTGGGAAGATGCGCTTATGAGCCGGATATTGACTATCGGATGCCGAAGATGTGG
>JAJRAE010000031.1 GCA_028682985.1 Methanobacterium sp. | reverse complement strand
CGAAAGGCCCTTGATAAAATAAGGAAAGATAGATGGAAACCAGAAGAAACAGAAATTTCACGTCTTAAATTAGCTTTTAACAGAGGATTTACCAGCGGCCACCTGCTGGAGGAAAGAAAAAAATCAGTAATGGGTTGTGAAGCACCTGGTAACCGGGGGCTCTACATAGGACAGGTATCAGGAAAAAAAGGCAGGAAATTTTTAATTCAGTTAGATAAGAAATTGCCGGACTACCTGCTTGATAAAGGAGATGGCATATTATTCGTCTCCAATGACCGAGAAAAGTATGGTACGTCACTGGATAGCCGGCCAGATTATAAGGATACCCATAAAATTATTATAAACCCTGATGAAAACCTAAAAAAAGGGATGATGGTGTATTTAACCCGGGATATCTCCCTACTGCGCGAGGCCAAAGGATTAATCCAGGAAGATAAAATAGGCCAGCATATACCTCTATCCATGACTATGGAGCTGGATATAAAAAACACCCCAATTTTAAAGGGTGAGTTTCCTGGTAAAGACGGTAAAATATTGAGTGCTGAATATACTGCTGATTTTAAAATGGAAACCGCTCTGAAAAACCCCATTACTAAACAGAACATCATAAAACAGCTTAGAAAGGCAGGAGGGACTCCATTTCAAGTTGATGAAGTTAAACTGGATTACCCCGGTGATCTATTTACCCCGATAAGTCGTTTGAATAAATTAAGACGTGAATTTTTAAATATAAGTCAGGAAGAGTTAATCAAAAGTTTTAAGCCATCAGAGGATTTAATAAAACAGGCCCAACAAAGATTGGAAGAAATCCAACCCCAATTAAAGCCATCTACAGGAATAACGAGGGAAAAGGCAGAAAAAAACATCCCAAACCTTAGCTTATACACCAGCAGCCTAGATGGTGTTAGCGGGGCCCTTAAGGCAGGATGTAAGAGAATATACCTGGAACCATATTTATGGGAAGATGTTTATTTAGAAAATCCCTGTGCAGTTCATAATTTACAGGAATATCTTCAAAATATTGAATCAATATTAAGGGATGCCCTGGACATATGCAGTACCAAAGCCCAGTTAATCTGGAAATGGCCGTCCATTACCAATAATACCTATTTGAAGTATTTACCCGTCCTGGCCAGCCGACTTGAAAGTGAAGGTCTTTCTGAAATTATGGTGGGCAGTATGGGTGCATTTCAAGCATTTAAAAATCTTCATAATTCTCTAAAGATTTCCGGCTCCGAATCCCTAAATATCACCAATCACCTATCTGTAGATTATTTTTCCAAAAGATTCAGCCGATTAACCCTTTCCAGTGAATTAAGCAAAAAGGAGCTGATCCTCATCTTATCCCGGAAATATAAAATGGAAGTACCTTTTGATCTGGTGGTTCAGGGAAATCTAGAATCCATGGTATCTGAAAATTGCCTGCTTAACCAAGCTGTCAGTTTACCCAAACAGGCAGACCGATTGATAGGGCGGGAAAATCGATTATCCAGGGATAAAAAGTTCCATTGGGGTTTGCAAGACGCTAAAAAAAGAGTTTTTCCCCTGCTTATTGATGAAGAGGGCCGAAGTCATATTTTAAATTCTGTGGAGCAATGTTTGATAGATCACATCCCAGAACTATATCATATAGGATTGGATGGCCTGATTATTGACGCTAGGAACAGGACATACCACTACGCTACAAAAATGGTGAATTACTACCAGGAAGGCCTGCAATTTAGAGAAAAATCACAGGTAAATCTGGTGAAGTTAAATAAAATAAAAATTAAGATTAAGAAAATAAGCCAGGGCGGAATAACTACCGGAAATTTTTTAGATAGAAACCAAAACAGCTGATTGATTCTATTTATTAAAATCATCTTTAGATTATGATACCAAAATTTTTTACATATATTTATAAAAAGTCTCACTAAATTAGAATACGTAAATATCCATAGGTGAAAATTCTAATTAAATAGGATAGCTAATTTAGGGGATTTGGTTAAGATGAGGGTTTTTGATCTACTGAAAAGTAGAATAGATAAAATGGAAGAAAAAAGGGATATAAATGGATTGATTCTTGCACTGAAAGATGATGATGAGATCATCCGTAAGGAATCAGCCCGGGCACTTGGAAATTTAGGTGCAGTTGAAGCTACCGAATCACTAACCAATGCCCTGGAAGACCCCCATCAGGGTGTTAGAGAAGAAACAATAACTGCACTGGGCAAAATAGGTAATAAACAGGCCACAAACACCCTTATAAAAGCCCTGAGCGATCCTCAAATATCTGTAAGATGGAGAGCAGCTCAGGCACTGGGCAATATCGGCAGCCCAGAAGCGGTGAAGCCTCTGACCCAAACTCTTCAGGATCAGGACACCGGGGTTAGGGAAGAAGTAATTACTGCACTGGGCAAAATTGGAACATCTGAAGCCATTGAACCGTTATTAAAATCTCTTAAAAGTCCGCACATTACAATCAGATGGAGAGCGGTACATGCACTGGGAATGATAGCCGACCCCAGAGCTACTGAATCACTAACTGAAACACTGCAGGATCAGGACCCTGGGGTGAGAGAAGAATCAATAACCGCTCTAGGTAGAATAACAATCAAACCATACCTTAAAAACCTGGAAAACACTGATTCCCGGGTGAAAGCAGAAGCCATCCAGAATATTCAGCTTCCAGATGAAAAACAAATAATCACCACTGAAATAGATACAACAAAAACAGTTCCTGAAGAAGATGAAGCGATTGTTAGTGATATTAGTACCTCCAGTGATGGGGATGTGCAGTTAAAACAGGATGAGCTTAAAAATAAAGGTTATTACCACTATATTGAGAGATTCATTGATAAATCTCGCTATGACTATCAGGAGAATATGATACAGAAAACCGGTTACAGCTATCAGATTTCTGACCTGTCTAATCTAAGGAAACTACTGGAATATAAAGGCGTGAATATTGAAGAGATGGAACTACAGGAAATTATTCAAATAGAAATAAAAAACCAGGAGTACCGGGAATTTGAAGAAAAGATTATGGAATATAAACCCACTAATAAGATGAAATTTCTGGAGATCTACGCCCAGAACTACACTTCAGATACTCCTGAAACTCTGCAGTACCTGGAAAAGTTACTGAAAATCCATAATAAACCAGTGCAAAATTTGAAAGCAGAAGTATTAGAAATCCGCCAAAAAAAGGAGATGAAGGAATTTGAAAATAAACTACTACAACCCTCCATTGAAGGCTCTGCCACTGGCAAAGGTTCACCATCCATATTGTTAAAGTTTATCAAAAAAGAGTTAATCGAGAAAAGGGATAAACTCATCTCCACCAGTAATTACCATCTAATTGAAAGCTTTGTCCACACCGCGAAGTATGACTATCAGATCCAGGATCTGGAGAAGTTAAAAAAATTGCTGGAGACTAAAAACCTATCCTTCCAGGATGAAGAGCTGTTATGGCTTATTCAGGAGGAAATTAAAAGCCAGGAATATCAGGAATTTGAAGAAAAAATAATGGAAAATCAACCCACCTCCAAACAGAATTATCTGGAACAATACATTAAAAATTACCCCCAGAATACCAGCAGCAGTATTGGTAATCTAAGGAAACTAATGCAGAAGCAGAAAATATCCTCCATTAATCTGGAAAAAGAGTTAGAAGAAGTTCGTGAGAAGAAAGAGGTTGAGGAGTTTGAAAAAAGACTATTCCATGATGAGGATTCCCCTTACGAATCTTTACCTGTAATAGAATCCGGCGTAGCTAAAGACCGCGCCCTTAAAAACTCTCAGATACTATCCAATCTGGGAAATCTTTTCTATGATCTGGGAAAGACTGATGAAGCATTAAACTATTATGATAAAGCACTCTCTACCTACCCCGAATATATCACTGCATGGAAAAATAAAGGACTGATTTTCCTGGCCATGGGAAGACCCCCGAAGGCGGCTAATTGTTTTTATCAAGTGTTGAATCTTGATCCGGAATTTGGTGAGGTTTGGCTGGATATCGGAATGATTCTCTTTGAAATGGGCCAGGTAGAAGAAGCTAAACTATGTTATGAGAAAGCCTTACATATACAGCCCGGAAATTTGGCTGAGATAAGCTCTTACACCAGGAAATTCCTGCACAAAAATCCCTATTATCTGGAAATGTTTGAAAAATACTTAAAAACAGTTTCCAGTGATGAATTGGCTTTAGAAACAGAAGATGCGGTTATGGTGGATAAATTTCTAAAATTATTACGGCAGTAAATTTTAATTATTTAAGATTTTAATTATCGATACTATAAAATTAATCAGTCTTTTTTTAAGGAGTTATGAATGGTTAACAGCGAAAATATAGGGGACATCAGGGAAATAAAGGGCGTAGGTGAACGTCTCTACCAAAAGATCATGACCAGCTTTGGTGGTGAGGAAGAATTTCTAAGGGTAGTTCAAAACTTTGAAGTAGACCGTATTGCAGAAATTGACGGTGTAAGCCAGCGTAAAGCAGTGGAGATGGTTAATACTGTTTTGGGAAATCCTTCCCTGGAATTTCTAAAAACCGACACCTGTTTTTCTATATACCAGGATATTCTGGATAAGATACTACAATTTACCAGCACTCAGTATGGTAAAAACAGGATACAGCTCCTGAATCCTGGGCAGGATGAAGAATCCCTAAAAATGAGCGTGGACTTTGTAATGGATATGAAGAACTCGCTGGAAAATCTTCCCATAAAAGAAATCAGAGGATTGCTTAGAAAAATAGGCTCAACCATCCATCCTAAACCCAAATATAATCCATCACAGGCTATTTTAATCGAGAATAAAGAAGATTACCACCGCCTTATTGAGCAGAAGCTTAACAGCTATCACCCCATCATCAGCAGTGATGAGCTAAGCAACCTGGAGGATTATGAATTCATAATCTACCTCTACAGTGATGGGCTGATTGATCTGGGTGATGCCGCCCATGTGGCGATGGTAAATAACAGTTCCCCATATTATGAAATAGTACCAGACACTGTTCTATCATTCTTCAAGGAAAACTATTCTTTACTGCTGAATATATATAAAATTAAGAAAATATTAGGTAGAGATACTGTTATTAAAGATGTACTGGATGTTTTAGATTTACCGAGCTCTGCTTGTTTTGATGAGGATGTCTTTAACCAAATAGTTGATGAAGCCAGGAAAAGGGGCGATGAGAAGCTTAAAGAAGCAATTAAACAGGTTGATCTACAGGGTGAAGAAATACTGGATCTTCTAAACAGTGCCATGCCGGGTAAGTTGCAGAAAATATTTGATGAAGTAATAAAAGAAGCACGTCAAGAAATAAAGAATAAAACTGGGTGTTCGTTTGATCCCTTTATTCAGAAGTATCCTATAGAGGTGGATGAAGAAGAGCTGGAACGTGTTAAAAGACAGGAGATAGCTAAAAGGAATGTGGCTGAATTTGAAGAGAAAGTTAAAGCTGCAATCCGTCTTTCTGAACTCAAAAAAGATGTGGAGGAGGAAATAAGGGAGATATACCAGTTCGATTACGAGTTTGCACTGGGATGTTTCGCCCATTATTATGACCTACAACCCCCGCAGATGGGGGACGGATACAGTTTTCAGGGCGGAATACACCTGAATCTGGCTTTGAAAGAGAAGATTCAAAAGATCGATTACGACCTTAAAACGCCGGATAATGTTGTGCTGCTTACCGGTGCTAATAGCGGGGGTAAAACCACCCTGCTGGAAACCCTGGCCCAGATAGTTATAATGACCCATATGGGGCTGCCGGTATGCGCCCAGGAAGCGCAGGTGCAGGTTACAGATGAGCTATATTTCTTCAGCAAAAAGAGGGCTATGGATGCCGGGGCCTTTGAATCGTTCCTTAATACCTTCATGCCCATCGTAACCAGAGATAGCCATAAGCTGATCCTGCTGGATGAATTAGAAGCCATAACCGAACTAGAAGCAGCAGTGAAGATAATAGCCAGTTTTCTTGATTACATAAGGGATTCAGATTCTTACGCTGTAATTGTGACCCATATGGCTCGGGAGATACTGAAATACAGCGACGTACGGGTGGATGGTATTGAAGCCCAGGGCCTGGACCGAGACTATAATTTAATAGTTGACCGCACACCGCGCATTAACTATTTTGCCAAAAGTACCCCTGAACTGATTCTGCGCCGGATGTATGAAAAATCAGACGGCAGACTTAAGGAGATCTATGGGGAGATGCTTGAGAAATTCAGTTAAAGACCTAGCTTGAATTTCTGATATTACATATTTGAATCTGAATATTCCTTTTAAGTGATTAATTCTCTTTTTTTGAAGTTGATCTTTAGGGTGTTGCTCAGCTCTGACTCAAATCCACTATCTATAACCATAGATATTTTACTATCACCAGAAAGCACGAAATTAAACTCAGAAGATGCTTCCTCAAGCTTTAGTGGAATTGAATCTACATCTACCGCGGCCTTAACTCCCTCAATGATGCTGGAGATGCTCTGGACCACTGTCTGGTCCATATCCATCAGCTCCATTTTCCTTATTTCCTGAACTTCTGTGGGTATAAGTTTAATTTTAATAGTCTGCACAGATTTTGTAGAAACCTCAGAGCCAAACTCAATTTCACCCAACACCGGTATTTGAAGACTGATACTGGCACCGCTATCAGTGGTGGCCACAGTTTTGAGAGTTAATTCCACGTTTTTAATGGATATTCCAAACTCCTTCATCTCTGATTGTTTAATAACAATGGCCTTTTTAACACTGCTCACCAGATCAGCCACCGGCATGCTGGGAACATCAAATCCCTTCTCATTATCTTCATTTCCAAATAGAACAGACATGATACTTCCTTCTTAATTTATGTTATTTACTGGTAACTAACTAGTATATTAATTTTATTAAAACTATCCCTCATGTTTATTTAGAAAATCTCCCAAACTAAATATAAGAAAAAGGAAGGTTGTTGTAAATGTCCCTGGAAGATGTACCACTAGAAACAGTAGAAAGTAAGATGTGCACTGAATTTCCCCGCATAAAAATAGGTCAGACCATTGCTGATGTGGAGGAAATGCTTGCAAAATATGCAGAAACCTTCGACACCATTGATTACATCTACGTGGTAAATGATGAGAATATCCTCAAAGGGGTTATATCAATTAAAAAAGTGTACAGTACGGAAGACAACAATACTCTGGTGGAGGATGTTATGAAGCGGAAGCTGGTTAAAGTAGAACCATCCATCGACCAGGAAAGAATAGTATACTTAGCACTTTCCCATGGACTCAAAGCACTACCAGTGGTTGATGAATATGAACATCTCTTGGGAATTGTTCCCTATGATAAAATACTCAAAACATTTAATCAAGAAGTTAAAAAGGACATCTTTAGATTCGGAGGATTATTTCACCGTGTAGGTAAGGAATACACCTCAATAAACTCATCAGCATCGATAATGATGGAATCCAGGCTTCCCTGGCTAATAGTGGGGGTGCTGGGAGGGACTGCTGCTGCTTCAGTTGTCAGTAGTTTTGAAGAAATTTTAAGCAAGTTCCTTATCTTAGCCGCCTTTATTCCGGTTCTGGTATATATGAGTGACGCGGTGGGAACCCAGTCCGAAGCTTTGATAATCCGTAGCATAGCTCTGGACCCGGAACTTTCTGTGGGAGGATACATCATCCGGGAGGTAAAAATAGCCGCCATGCTTGCTATCATTTGCGGATTTCTAATCAGCATAGTGGCCATAGTTGGGTGGGGCAACTACTTTTTAGGTGCTGTGGTGGGTGTCTCTATGTTCGTAAGCATAATCGTAGCGGTTTGCATCTCCACCATACTGCCCCTAGTATTTAAAAGGTTCAACTATGACCCGGCAGTGGCAACCGGCCCTCTGGCCACAATAATAAGCGATATAGCTACCCTGGGCATTTATTTCTATGTGGCCATACTGTTAATTGATTTTTTAAACCTGGTGTAAGGTTAATGAGAGCAAATGAAGTTTATAGGAATTGACCTGGCTGGTAAGGAAGAAAATCCCACCGGGATATGTATTTTAAATGAAGAAACACTCAGATTTGAGACCTTATTTTATGATGAGGAAATTGTTGATTTAATAAAAAAATATCAGCCTGATTTAACTGCTATTGACGCTCCCTTATCCCTGCCTCTGGGGAGATGTTGTCTGGAGAAAGACTGCGAGTGTGCTGAATATGGGCATTTCCGGCAAGCGGAGCGTGAAATCCGTCTTTATGGTAGGGTGCTCCCACTCACCTTTAGGGGGATGAAGATGCTCACCTTTAGAGGTATCAAACTGAGAGATAGATTGAAGAGAGATTTTAAGATAATAGAAACCCATCCCCGCACCAGTCAGAAGATGCTAGGTCTGGATTTAATAGAAGATTTAGAGAAAATTCTCACTATACCTGGAAATCCCAGTGAACATGAACTCGATGCATTGTTGGCCGCCATTACCGGATATTTATATTGTAAAGGATGTTATATTGAACTGGGAGCCCCGGATGAAGGTATAATTATTATTCCCAGAGATGAAGATTGTTTACAATCCTGTTTTAAATCTTTTTAATTAAAGTTTATCTAAGTTTTTAGTAAAAAATTTCTCATCAAAACCACATAATAATATGTGGAGAGTAAATATGGATTCGATTTTAGACTGGGAAGAAAAGGTAGCGGAACTTCGAAGATCAAAATCAGAAGTTTATGACATTTTAAATCAGATTTATCTTCATTATTCTGCTGAGGGAACCATGATAATTCCAGAAACCTTTAAGGATAAGGCCCTAACTTATATGGGTGATAAATCTCTACCATCCTCTGAAGCACTGGAAAGAATTGAAAATCAGCGTATTTTAAAGATATATAATAAATGGACCGGTGAAGGAACTGTTTTCAATTCACTGAGGGCGCAGAGACCGGGATTAGTAATTGAAAACAAGTCGAAGAAGCTTGAAAATCTAATAAAAGAAACTGAGAAAAACTGTGATTTTTGTAACCCAGAAAAATACACCCCAGAAGATCCCTTTGGCCGGATTAAAGGAGAACACTCCATAACAGCATCTAACCTGGCCAAGTACGATGTCTGGAGCAGCCTTCTCATCTTCAGGAAGCATAACCCCCTGGATTTTAATCAGTGGGAAATATCTGACTACATAGATACTGCTTTTAACTGGTTTAACAGGGTTTATCAGTATGATTCTAGCTATCAGTTCCCTTTTCTGGTCTGGAACTGCCTGTATAAATCGGGAGCATCCCAGGTGCATGGGCATGCCCAACTGCTCGTGACCAGAGACTTTCCCTATGCTAAGATAGGAAATCTCTATAAAGCTGCTCATAATTATAAAGATACTTATAATAAGGACTATTTTAAGGATTTATACTATTTACACCAGGCTTTAGGACTGGCCAATAGTAAGGGTAATGTGAAAATTCTGGTTAACATATCCCCTATAAAGGAAAAAGAAATTTTAATAATATCACCAGATCGCCCATCCAGTTCCCCAGATGCTAAGGAAGTAGTGTATCAGGTTTTAAGATGTTATATCGATGTCCTGGGTGTGGAGAGTTTTAATCTTGCCATTCAGTGTCCTCCCATTAACTATGAAAATTTCCCTTACATTATCAAAATTGTGGATAGGGGAAAATTATTTACAAAAACAGTTGATATGGGTGGTATGGAATTATATGGAAGCAGCGTAGCTTCTGAAGATCCTTATATGGTGATGAAAGCTCTAAGAGAATATTTGGGGAAATTTTAAACATTAAATCAATTATTTATGGTGGTGTTTATGAATTATCCACAGGAGAAGAAGATACTGAAATTTTTAGAAGATAGAAACTTGATCCTGGCATCTAACCGAGGGCCGGTGGAGTTTCTTAAAGAAGGAAATGAGATAGTTATGAAGAGAGGGGCAGGAGGCCTGGTGGCTACTTTAATGCCTCTTATGGAGGCCTTAAATGGGGTCTGGATAGCCAGTGCCATGACTGCTGAAGATGAAACTGTTTCCATGGAGTACTCGGAAAATCGGGTGCCCATACCAGAAGATGACCCATTGTTCTGGGTATCCTTCGTCCTTTCAGACCCAGAACAATACAGGAAATATTACAGTGTTATAAGCAATCCTCTGCTCTGGTTTGTGCAGCATAATATGTGGAACAGCCCCTACACTCCAGATATTGATGATGAGATACATGATGCCTGGAAGGAAGGGTATGAACTCATAAATCAGCTATTTTCAGATAAAATAGTCAGTGAAGCTAATAGAAACAGTAAAGAGCCTCTGATAATGTTACAGGACTATCATCTATACCTCTGCCCTGAATTAATAAGAAAGGAGTTGAAGAATATCTTTTTAAGCCAGTTTATCCATATTCCATGGCCCCAGTGCGACTATTTCAACATCATACCAGAATATATGAGGACCTCCATTATGGAGGGTCTTCTATCCAATAATCTCCTGGGATTCCATATACCACGCTATGTAATCAACTTCCTGCAGTGCGCCGAGTCAATTGCCGAAGAGGTGGATTATGCCCAGGGAACTGTGCAGTATAATGGTAACATCACCCGGGTCCGTAGTTACCCTATCAGCGTCGATTACAACTCCATTACTGATCTATCCTGTGCCGGACCGGTCTGTCAAAAGGAACATCTTATAAATGATATTAAAAAGGACATGTTCCTCTTCTACCGCAGTGATCGGGCTGATCTAAGTAAGAATATCATCCGGGGATTTAAAGCTTACTCCCTCTTTCTAGATAAACACCCGGAATATAAAGGTAAGGTTAAATTCCTATCCACAGGAAAGCCAACCCGGCAGCAGATAAAGGAGTACGACGACTACTCTTTGAAAATAATGGAAGTTGTTAAAAAAATAAATAATAAACACAGCCAGGACGGTTGGGAGCCCATTGAGTGCAGGTTCATCTCAGATTACGGTCTGTGCATTGCCTGTTTTAAAAACTACGACTGTCTGGTAGTGAACCCCATAGCGGACGGTATGAACATCGTGCCCAAGGAAGCATCAGTTGTAAATGAACAGAACGGCGTTCTGGTATTGTCAGTAAACGCAGGTTGCTATGATGAACTTAAAGATTATTCACTCAATATTAATCCCTTTGACATTACGGAGACCGCAGATGCGTACTACCAGGCCGTTAAAATGGGTGAAGTTGAGCGAAGAAAAAGACAGGAAGGATTAAAAGAAATTAGTAAAAAAAGAACCATCTATCACTGGATAAGCGAACAATTTGATGATATTGAGCGGATATGTAATTATACTGATTAAAGGAATAAATGTTTTAATAAAATAAAGCTAAATTCGCTTTTTATTGACTTCAAAATTATAAAATTACAAAAAATGGAAGATAATTTCAGTCCCATATATTGGGCTAATTAAGATAAAATTTTTCAAAAATGATAAGTATAATAAATGTCATTAACAGCCGAATCAACATCTCTTCTCATAACAGTTTTCCTACCAGCATGTTTAGCTAACCTGACCGCGTCTGTTGCAATTTCTAAGCCTTTATCTTCTAAAATTTTTGTTAAAGTCTCCTTAGCACCTTTACTTATTCTTGGAGCACCAGCATTTCTTATTATTCTTCCAACCGGTGCAATTGGTAATCCCAAGATAAATACCCCCTTTTCTTCTAATTGGTTAAATAAAAATATTTTTTGATTAACTTAATTAATTTTTATAATTTTATATATAAATTAAATTAACACAGAACTATGAATAAAGTAGCACCTATCCCAGTGAAATCTCCTTTAAAAGGAGAGTGGATGGCAATAAATAGTCCGGGCACTAAAGTTCCAAGCCATGGCACGGATTATCTTGCTCAAACTTATGCTTTCGATTTTTTACAGGTTGATTGGAATCGTGCACCTGTTAAATTCTATAAAAAAAGCATTTTAGATTACATTTTAGGTAAAGTTCATTTAAATGATTGTTACTGTTATGGAAAACCAATATATGCACCTATTTCGGGCACTGTTATTGAAGCCAGTGATGGATTCCCTGAACGCGACCCAATAAAACCATTGAACGATGCTTCAGTCATTATTAAGAATGCGTGGTTTTTTGATCCTAAAAAAAAGAGTCTTCAGGAAGTTGCTGGTAACTATGTTATT
>JAJRAE010000214.1 GCA_028682985.1 Methanobacterium sp. | reverse complement strand
GAGCATGAAAGATGTCTTTCTCCTTCAGTATACCCACGATTTTCGACGCAAATTTATAATAATCCTTATAATACTCTTTAAAGGAGTTAGTAAATTCCCTTATTAGCTCAGAATCATTCTTTTTCAAGGTATAATACTTTAAAAATCCCCAGGCAATAACATAACGGGATATCATGAGAAGAGCCTCCCGATGCGGTGTATCTGCAAACTTTTGATAGAATTCTTCCCCAGCTTCCTCACCTAAACTGGCTACCCTGGTTTCCTCTTCCACCATGGGCAGGTATTCATGACCATAAGGGGGAAATCCATTTTCTGCAATAATCCTGTTAACCACAATGTCCTCCACCATGGTTAAGACCAACTGCGCATCCCTTTTATAATCATCAGGGATATTTTCCGGGAATTTTGTCCGGCAAAACCCCAATCCGTATATTAAGTGGCCGTGGGTGGCTTCATGAGCTATAGATCTCTCCACATCCTCCGCTTCCCGGGGATAGTCTGGATTAAGAATAATCAGAATGTATTCGGGATGGTACTGATAAGCAGCGCTTATTCCCTGTATTCCTAAATTAGAGCTTTCCAGGAACTTAATCTCACGACCGGTTTCTTTTTCTATCTTTTCCAGATAACTGTTTAATTCATTGGAAAAATTAAATTCCATGCTAAAATTTTTGTAGTTTAAAGTAAAAATAAATTTAAAAGTTGTTAAAAATTTATAAATAATTAAATATCTTAAAATAGAAAATCATTCTACTTATAAATTGAAATTTAAACCGGTTTATTATAAATAATTTAGATTCCTTTTAAATTAAAAACAGTTCAAAAATGTTAATTAATACTTATAATCCTTCTACACTGGAGTTTGGATATGATTGAAGTTAAAGTTTTAAGATTCGACCCTCAGACCAATGGAAAGCCCCATCTGGAAACCTATAAAATCGAAAAGAAAGAAAAAATGAAGGTTTTAGATGCTTTAAATGAAATAAATGAAAAATACAATGCCCAAATAAGTTACCGGTGCTCCTGCCGGGCTGGACAGTGCGGATCTTGTGCACTAAAGGTGAATGGTCAAATAGTGCTGGCCTGTAAAGAGGAGATAGCCGATGGTGACTTGATAGAGCCCCTGGACTTTGATGTGATAAAGGACTTGATTGTTGACCGTTCTGCAGTAGATAGCAGGGTGGGTGAATTAGATCTGCACATCAAAGACTGTAATATTTACACCTGTCCCGCGGTAATAAATCCAGAGGAACTTGAAAATTCCAAGAAACTTAGAAGCTGCATAGAATGTTTATCCTGCTTATCAGCCTGTCCAGTACTAAAAGAAACCCAGGAATTCGCTGGACCCTACTTCATGCGTTATTTAAGTAAATTCGCATTAGATCCCCGTGACTGCGCAGACCGGGCTAGGACCGGATTTGATGAAGGACTGTACTGCTGCACCTCCTGTGGAATGTGTGTGGAGGTCTGTCCTAAGGAGATAAACACCTTCGGTGGTGCCATTGAAAAACTCAGAGAGATATCCTGCCAGGAAGGAATAGGGCCCCTACCTCCCCATAAGACAGTTAAAGAACTCATAAAAAAAACTGGGCGATCAGTAGAACCACTTGGCGATGGCGAAATTGGGAAAGGCCTAATCAGGTTTGCAGGTGAACATGCTGAAGAACTTGGAGTAGAAGTGGTAACTGAGGATAATGAGAAAAGTATAAAATCCAAAATTGTTGAGAAACCTACCACCTTTCCCACAGACGATGAACCTGAAAAACCAAGAATAGCCTTCTTCACAGGATGCATGATCGACTACCGGCTGCCTGAAGTGGGATTGGCCTTAATAGATGTGTTAAAAAAGCTGGGAATAGATATTATTATCCCCACAGAACAGGTTTGCTGTGGTTCTCCCATGATTAGAACCGGGCAGACAGAGATAGTTGAAGATCTGGTGAAAAAGAATGAAGAAGTGTTTAAGGACTACGATATCGTCCTGACGGTCTGCGCTGGATGCGGAGCCACCCTTAAAAATGACTATCCCCGTTATGGTGTCCACTTGAAAGTCATGGAGATCAGTGAATTTCTGGCTGATAAAATAAAACAGGAAGATATGGAACCCTTAAATTTAAAAGTTACCTACCATGACCCCTGCCATCTAATCCGGGGTCAAGGGATAAGAGAAGAGCCAAGAGAAATATTGAATAAAATAAAAGGACTGGAATTTGTAGAGATGGCTGAACCCGACAGATGCTGCGGTTCCGGGGGTGGAGTACGTGCTGGTAAACCAGAACTAGCAGCTAAGATGGGTAAAAGTAAGGTGGATATGATTAAGGATGTAGATGTTGATGCCGTAGTTACCATCTGCCCCTTTTGTGAATATCACATCAGAGATTCACTGGAAAAAGAAGGATGTAAAGTGGATGTGTTGAATATCCTGAAACTTTTGCAGATGGCTTATGGTACAGCTGATTAGCACCAATTAATGCTCTTTAATTCCATTACACTAATTATACCTAATATTGAATAAAAAAATTGATAAATGGAAATATTTGAATGATCTACGTTGTTTTTGTAGAGCCAGAATCACCAGGTAACATTGGATTTCTGGCACGCACTATGAAGAACTTTGGACTCAACCAGCTGGTTTTGATAAACCCCTGCTCTCTGGAGAATGAATCCTGGTTTCAGGCCATGCATGCTAAGGAAATTATCCGGGAAAGTAAAACTTATCCTTCTCTAGGGGAATTTACCAGAATTGAAGGTGTGGATTTCTTGGTGGGCAGCACAGGTGTGGCTGGTGGAAGTTATAATGTTTCCCGCATAGCTTTGAAACCAGAACAGCTTAGAGAATCTATTAATCTCAACGGTAATATTGCTATTATCTTCGGCAGGGAAGGTAATGGTCTTACCAACCAGGAAATTGATATGTGCGATGTGATAGTTTCCATACCTACCCATGAATCGTATCCCATAATGAATATAACTCACGCAGCAGCTATCATATTCTACGAAATCTTTAAAAAAGATTTGGAATTTAATGTGGTGGATGGAGAATTAGCATCCAATATTGAAAAAGAAAGCTTAATCAACAGCATGAATCAGATAATTGATAACCTTGACTACCCCCCACATAAAAATAAAACCGCTCGAACAGTTTTTCGCAGAATACTGGGAAGATCATTCATCACATCACGAGAAGCCCACACTCTAAAAGGTACCCTGAGAAGGATAAAACAAAGGGTGTCAAATTATAAAGAACATAATCAAAGTGCGGATAAATATAAAAAAGAGATTAAATAATTATACTATCTAAATATCGTAATATTTTGAGGGAAGTAAATGGCCATTTTAAGTGACACTGACATTAGAAGATACCTGGAAGTAGGCAAAATAACCATACATCCACTGGAAGATCCTGAAATACAGATCCAGCCATCATCAGTTGATTTAAGGATAGGTAACGAATTTAAAGGATTTAGAATAATCAGAAAACCGGTTATTGATCCCATGGATAAAGGAGATCTGGAATCGTACATGGAAAGCTTCTATATTGATGATGATGAAGCCTTTATAATCCATCCCGGAGAATTTGCGCTGGCCACCACCTATGAAACTGTTAAGCTTCCCGATGACCTGGTGGCCCGGGTGGAGGGACGCAGCTCCATGGGACGGTTGGGTATAACCATGCATGTTACCGCCGGATATATTGACCCTGGATTCCATGGGAAGATAACCCTGGAAATATCCAATATTGGGAAGATGCCGGTGGCGCTTTACACTGGACAGAGGGTGTGTCAGATCGTATTTGAAACCATGACCTCTCCTTCAGCAAAGCCTTACGGCCATCCTGATAGAGATAGTAAATATATGGGCCAGGAACGTCCCATCACCAGTAAAATCAAACAGGACTATGAGATAAGAAACCGATCCAAACAGATTAAACTGGTTAAATAATCAGATTCCACTCAGAATGAACAAATTCTTAGTGATATGGTTTTTCAATTTATAAATCAGATTTCTATGAAATTATATATTTTAACCAGACCTCCAATGAGATGATAATTTGAAAAATGATGATGTAATGAACATAGCAAAAAAAAGAGGATTCCTATGGTCTTCTTTTGAAATTTACTCCGGTGTTGCCGGATTCTTTGACTACGGCCCCCTGGGCGGTACCCTTAAAAATAAGATCATGAACAAATGGAGAGAGTACTATGTTGTGGGGGAGGGTTATTATGAAATAGAATCACCCACCATCATGCCTGAAGAAGCTCTTAAAGCATCCGGCCATGTGGACCATTTCAACGACCCCATGACCGAATGTAAAGATTGTTCCGAGGTTTTCAGAGTAGACCACATTATTAAGGAAGCCACCGGAAAGGATGTGGAAGGACTGGAGAACCAGGAACTATCTTCCATCCTCTCTGAAGAACAACTATGTTGCCCGAGGTGTGGGGGACATTTAACCCATGTATGGAGCTACAATCTCATGTTCCAAACAATCATAGGATCCAAAGGTAAAAAAACAGGTTATTTACGTCCAGAAACAGCTCAGGGAATATTCATACCCTTCAAAAGGTTGTTGAGGTTTAATCGAGGTAAGCTTCCATTTGGTACTGTTCAGATGGGTAAAGCTTATCGAAATGAGATTTCACCACGTCAGGGTGTAATCAGACTACGGGAATTCACCCAGGCCGAGGCGGAAATCTTCGTGGACCCCAAAAATAAAACCCACCCCCGCTTTGATGAGGTTGCTCGCGATATTTTAAACCTGTATTCAGCTCATAATCAGACCAGTGAACTAGGAACAGGAAAATTAACTGCAGAGCAGGCAGTTCAACAGGGAATTATCTCCAGCGAAATTTTAACCTACCAGCTTTGCCTAGCATCCCGCTTCCTGAAAGATCTGGGAATACCTGAAGATGTTATAAGGTTTAGGCAACATCTCCCATCTGAAATGGCCCACTATGCCATAGACTGTTGGGATGTTGAGATAGAAACCGACAGATACGGCTGGATAGAGATAATAGGCATTGCTGACCGTACAGATTTCGACCTTAAATCCCATAGCCAGCACAGTAAGGAAGATTTAAGGGTGTTCATTGAATATCCTGAGGCAAAAACTGTGAGTAAACTGGTGGCCAAACCTAAAATGAGTAAATTCGGTCCTTTATTTAAAGGCGATGCTCCTAAAATCATTTCTGCCCTTGGAGAAGTTGATGCATCCTATATCAGGTCTTCCCTCCAGGAAAAAGGTGATTATTCTTTATCACTGGATGGGCAGGAGTATATATTAACTCCGGAAATCATCGAATTCCAGGAAGAAGAAGTGACAATAAGGGGAGATAAAATATTTCCCCATGTTATAGAACCCTCCTATGGTATAGACCGGATATTCTACTCTGTACTGCTGCACTGTTATCAGGAAGAAGGAGATAGAACAATTTTGAAACTGCCAGCTGATATAGCCCCGGTGGAAGTAAATGTCTTCCCACTGGTTAATAAAGAGGAACTGGCTCTAAAAGCTCAGGAGATCAAAAATCAGTTAAGAAGGAATGGCATAATAGCAGAATATGATGCCTCCGGAACAATTGGAAGACGTTACGCCCGGTCAGATGAGATTGGAGTACCTTTCGCAGTGACTGTTGATCATGACACACTAAAAGATAGCACAGTAACCATCAGAAATCGGGATGACTCTAAACAAATCAGAATATCTTTAAAGGACATCAACAGCATTATAGATGATCTCATCCATCTGAAAACAGAGTTCAATGCAATATAAAAAGTATTGATAAAAATTTACTAAAAATGTGTTGATTTGAAAATAAATCCAGTGCTTTATCTAAATAATCTATTAAAAATTAGGTTGAAAAATATCCGCCTAATTTAATTTCTTATTTTTCAACCAGAGCCTCCAGCTCTTTTCTGGGTATTTTTTTAGCTATTATTAGTTTGGTGGGGCATTTACCCAGTTTTATATCATGTTTCTTAGCTATTTCTTTTAGATCTCTTAGTTTGGCTTTTTTGGCCATTTCTTCAACATCCATCTTATAAACCTCCAGGTAAATGCTTTGATATACTTTTATTAAAGTTGTAATGGATTAGAGTTTCCCAGATAAAAATCAAATAAACGATTTCCCCATTCAATGGCATTCGGATGGTAACTTATCATGTCTTTCAGTGTGAAATCCTTTCCATCACTTATAATAAATCCTAAAATGACAAATTTATCGGTGAGGAAAAAGGAGGTGTTTAAATCCTGATCAATACTCCATATCTTAATTTTTTCTTCTTTAATTAAGTCCATTAATTGCTCGAATACATCAGGCTTCAGATATTCCCTGGATTTTCTAAATACAGAAGGATTGAGTATAACATCTAATCTTTTACCTCTCTCCACAATCATCTTACAGGTTTCAATGATGTTATTATTACATATGGGTGCTAAAGCCCTTATATTATCAGATTCATATATATAATTGGAGAAGTGTTGAGCAAAGTTAAAATCAGTAGTTTTTGGTAAAATAAAATCCGTAAAATGTAAATCCTTGAATTCACTTACTATATCCAGTGGGACATCACTGTCGAACATTAAATCTTCATTTTCTTTAAAGATGAAAAGCATTTTTATAATATCAATTAATTTTAGTCCGACTACAATTCCTGTTTGTGATATAAAATACTCATCGCCTTTTTTATAGATCAAATCTTTACTTTCCAGCTTTTTCATAGCATGTAATATTGTGGAGGAATCAATTCCTAAATACTCTTTTAAGTCTTTTAATCTGGTAGTTCCTTCAGTTAAACATATGATTATTTTAGTACGCACTGTTGAGGAGGAAACGAATTTAAGATCTTC
>JAJRAE010000142.1 GCA_028682985.1 Methanobacterium sp. | reverse complement strand
TGAAGATAGTCTACCACCAGCATTAGTGGTAAGGTCTTTCCAATAAATAACCATGTATTGTCCCATATACTGTTCCCATACCACTTTAGTCCCAGAAACATCTGGATTATAGGCATTATAAGAACCAGATACTTTTCCAGTGCTTCCTGTCACTATGTTTTTCCAGAAAATACCGCTACTTTGGCCTGATGCAGATCTATGCTCCCACACCACTATGTTACCAGAAATGCTCGGATGATAATTACCAGTACTGGAAGACACCGTACCTTTTTGTCCGGTGTCCAAGTTTTTCCAAACGATCTGAGATGTTGTAGGAGTTGTAGGCTCCCAATATGGTGTTCCAGGGTAAACTGTTTTTCTATAAACCGCAATATTACCAGAAACATCTGGATTTTCTTGTGGATCCATAGTTTGCAATTGTAAAGTATCGAAATTAGCAGTTGATGCAGAAACAGATCCTAAAACAAAAATAAAAGTCCCAAATAAAATTAATAAACTAATTATTAATTTTCTCACACTATTCCCCCCTATATTCAAATTTTCATATATTCGAATGTAATGTTATTAATAACATGAGTTGTTCAAATAAATATTTTTATGGTGTAAAATTAAATTTTTTATTAATTTCAAAAAGAATTTACTATGAGATTAAAAAATTAGTTGCAGTAAAATTTAGACCATTTATGATATGGTGATATGGTTTTTCCTTGACACTTACAAATTCTTTAAATTAGGGATCCTCTAATATAGGTATATCATTCATTTTCTTACCTTCCTTATTTAAGCACATACTTGGAAGATTCAAGACCAATAAATGAGTTAATATATTAAAAACTATCACACTATTAATTATATTAAAATTAACTGTCTTAGTGATTTATATATGTCGAAAAAAGTCCAGATATCCAGAACCATAACCTTTATAACAGGTAACCAACACAAAGTTAAAGAAGCCCGAGGAATATTAAATAACTTAGGCATTTCACTGGAGCATGCTGATATCGGATACCCCGAAATTCAGGGAAACCTGGAAGATGTGGCCCGGTACGGTGCACAGCATGTTGCTAGGCGTCTGGGTAAACCAGTGATAGTTGAGGACGCCGGACTATTCATAAAACCCCTTAAATGGTTTCCAGGGACTTACTCATCCTATGTCCAGGAAACCCTAGGTAATAAGGGAATACTTAAACTTATGAGTGATATAGAAGACAGATACGCCGAATTCAGGTCGGTAGTTGGGTTCTGCACCCCCAAAACCGAGCCCGAGGTTTTTTTAGGCACTGTCAGAGGACGAATAGGATACAGGGAAAAGGGTAAACACGGTTTTGCCTACGATCCGCTCTTCATTCCAGAGGGATATGATAAATCCTTTGGAGAACTCGATAGAGAAGAAAAGAACCGGTTCTCCCACCGTCGAAAGTCACTTGAAAAGTTTGCATTGTGGTATAAAGACCAGGAATAGGGTTCAATAGAGATCAAAGCTCTATTAGTATCAAAATGAATACGTTAAGCCACACGATTTAAGATAAATTTAGAGGTGAAATTATGGCAGTTAAGCCAGAATGGATTGAATACTCCAATGAAGAAATAGAAGAATTAATAATGAAACTTAAAAAAGAAGGTCACTCCACCAGCATGACTGGAATTATCCTGAGAGACCAGTATGGTATTCCAGATGTTAAGCTCATAACTGGGATGAAGATAACAAAGATCCTGGAAAAACACAACTTAGGAATGGAATATCCGGAAGATTTAATGAATTTAATCCGGAAGGCCGTGAACATCAGGGACCATCTGAAGGAAAACCCTAAAGACCTGCACACCAGAAGAGGTCTGCGCATCGTGGAATCCAAAATAAGGAGACTGGTGAGATACTACAGGAATGAAGGTGTACTTCCAGAAGGATGGAGATATGAACCAAAACAAGCAGCACTCCTTGTTAAGTGATTAATTTCAAGACATTTTGTCCAAACTTTTTTTAAATTTATTTTTTTCAATTTTTTTTATAAATATACTATATTACTATTCGCAAGTAGATTCTTTCAGGATTTCAAAAATCCAATTATTAATTTACTTTGATCTTTAAATAAGATCATATAATCATTAAATAGCATTTTTAAATCTCTCCGCATCCCTTGCTGATAAGATTAGCTCCTTAATCTCAGCAGGCAACTGTTCATTTTGCCATTTCTCTCTGCAGCTACAGATTTACCTGCGCTTTTCACCGCTTTTAAGGCATACAACGCTGCTACTAATGAATGATCGGCCATATGGGCCGTTGCAACAGCATGTCCAACAGCACGACCCAATTCAATTACCATCATGTCTTGAGATTCCCTTGCTAATGCATGCATAGCTACAGAAGTTTTTCTTGCATCACCAACAGAAGCATTTCCCTGCGCCCAAGATCTGCCCACGTTAAGTGCATGAATCAGTCGGCCGTCAATATCTTCCCCTAAAAGTGGTAAGACGTGTTCTGCACACCCACAGGTCCAATTAATTAACTGATAGTGCTGTTCTTTCTTTAAAGGCCCGCCTCGGTGTTCAGGTATGAATCTTTTATCTCGCAATTAAATTTTATCCT
>JAJRAE010000183.1 GCA_028682985.1 Methanobacterium sp. | reverse complement strand
TACAGGCGGTGATGAACGTTCTGGGCGGTGAAAGATATAAAAACGTGACCAAAGAGGTTAAAGAATATATTAAAGGATTTTATGGTAAACCACCAGCCCCCATCAATGAAGAGATTGCCCAGAAAATTATAGGTGATGAAGAACGCATCACTGTAAGACCAGCAGATTTACTGGAACCAGAACTGGAAAAATACCGTAAAGAAGCAGAAGAAAAGGGTATAATTAAAAAAGAAGAAGATGTGTTAACCTATGCATTATATCCTGCGGTTGCGTTAAAATTCCTTCGTGGTGAAGTGGAAGAAGAACCATTAAAACCTCCAGAAGAACCATCAAGTGGAAATGAAGAACCAGCAGGACTGCCCACCGAATACTCAGTTGATGTGGATGGTGAGGTGTTCGATGTTAAAATCACACCCGTAGGTTATATGGAAATCGAAGCCACCCAAAACAAGGTGCCCCGGGCAAATGTGGAAGGCTCAGTGACCACAACCATGCAGGGCATGATCTTAAAGCTTAAAGTAAACCGGGGAGACCAGGTAAATGAAGGCGATGTGGTAGCGGTGTTAGAAGCCATGAAAATGGAAAACGATGTTCATGCACCACACAGTGGAACAGTTGAACAAGTTTACATCGACGAAGGGGATACCGTGGATGCAGGCGATGTTTTGATGGTTATTAAATAAGTTTAAAGATTTTTTCAAATTAAATTCTTTTTTTTAAAATTAAAATTTTTTTTTTTATTATAAATAAAATTCATTTATTTTTATCAATCAATCTTCCTGAAGTCAACCTCATCAACTATTCCTGCACTTTCAAAGGCCCTTTTACGCCTCATACAGGATTCACATACCCCACAATGTAGTTCCTCTCCCAGGTAACATGAATAACTTAGATCCAGGGGTGCGTCTATCTTAACACCCAACTGAACTATTTCCTTTTTATTTTTATCTATTAAGGGTGCTTCAATTTCTAAATCATTGATTGATCCTATTTCCAGTACGTTGTTATATGCGTCTAAAAATTCCTTGGAGTTATCAGGAAATGTTGCTGCTTCTTCAAGGTCCCAGCCTACAATTATTTTTTCTGCACCGGAGTCTTCTGCATAAGAAGTTGCGATAGCGGTAAAAACTATATTTCGTCCGGGAACCCATACTTTTTGTGCAGTTTCATCGCAGACCTCTTTCTGGTCAAGTTCATCTAATTCCAGTTGAGGGACCTCTTCATCTGATGTTAAGGCTGATTTTCCCAGATATTTGAGCCAGGGAAGTTCAACAACCAGGTGTTTGATGTCTAATTTTTCACATATCTTTCTGGCTGATATTATTTCCATCCTGGCGCTTCTCTGTCCATAATCGAAAGTTAATGCCTGTATATCATATTTATCTTTGAAATAAGCTGTAGCTACTGTGGAGTCCAGCCCACCAGATAGTACAGAGATCGCTTTTGGTTTAGACATGTGTTTATCAATCCTGATTTATTTAAATAATAATACTAAGATTTATAATATTAAAAAATAGTTTGTGCATCTAAAATCCTTTTAAATTCATCATTTGCCTGTTTTATAACATTTTTAAGTGATATTCCTGTTTTCTGGGAGATTTTTTTAGCATCCTCATATTCCGGTGCGATACTGATGATCTCCTCTCCGATTAATCCTATTTTTACATCTATTTTAACTGTTTCTCCAGCCACATCCATTTCTATAGGTATGATCTTCCTTTCTGCAATGTTTCGATGGACATAGGGCAGTACCCTAACTCCAAGGGTTCCTGTTTCTCTGATTATTGCCTCTGAAACTGTTGTCGAATCCTGTGGTTTGGTGATTACCCGGAGTAGATGGCCCGGCCGGTTTTTTTTGGTGATAGTGGGTATGATGGTAACATCCAGCGCCCCGGCTTCCAGGAGTTTGCTGAATGAATGGCCCAATATTTCGCCGGATATGTTGTCCAGATTGGTTTCTAAAATTGATACTTTATCATTGCCCATAAATGATTCCCCGGTTATCACCCTTAAAGTGTTGGGGAAAGGCAGGTCCATTGTTCCAGCTCCATAACCCACATTTCCATTAACCAGCAGGGGATAGAAATCTACAAATTCATCAACCATGGCTTTAAGTAGTGCTGCTCCGGTTGGTGTTGTGAGTTCCTGCCCCACCGGCCCTCCAAATGTAGGGATGCCTTTAAGTATTTCCAGGGTTGCTGGTGCCGGCATGGTAATTAAACCGTGGGATGATTCTTTCCTTCCCCCACCCAGGGCTACTGGCATGCCATATACTTTCTGGGAGTCCATTTTTAGTTGATGATAGCAATAGGATGCTCCTATTATGTCTGCCACAGCATCTGCGGCTCCTACCTCATGGAAGTGCACATCTTCTAGGTTGGTTCCATGAACATTTGCTTCAGCTTCTGCTAATATTTTAAAAACCTTTTTTGCAAAGTTCAACACGTCTGGAGTTACTCTCTCATGTGTTATGTCCTGTAATCGTCCTAAAAGCTCTATATACTTGATTGATTCCTTATCATGGCAATTTATATCCGCATAAGTTGCTTTGATGCCTGATTTTTGGATTTTATTTATATCTACTTTTATCTCACCAAAATAGGAGGCGTAGTATTCCATTACTTCCACTACTTCTTCTTTTAAAACGCCCAAATCTATAAGCGCCCCTACTATCATGTTTCCGGCGATGCCGGAGTTTTGAGGATCTATAACTACTACCATTACTCTCACATTTTACTTTATTCTATAACAAATCGGCAGAAGTCATCTCCAGTTGCATAACAATTGGTTTCGGTGACTGTACGTGGGTTTTTGTAGTGTGCTTGAAATAATGCTTTTAATAGCCCTATGTCAAAGGCACAGGCAGTTTTACCCAGATATGGTAATCCTTTGCACTCAAAGCAGTCGTATACATTTATTACGAGTGGATTTAATTCAATTACTTCCACCCTGCCTAATTGATGGGTCTGCCAGAATTTGGCTATATTTTCCAGGAACTTATTATCATCACTGTTTTCCAGAGATTTATACAGTGTTTTTC
>JAJRAE010000221.1 GCA_028682985.1 Methanobacterium sp. | reverse complement strand
CATCTACACTGGTTGATACTTCCTCAAATCTGGTTTCAAGTTTGGATAGATCAGTTTTAGTGGCCAGCTCCCAGTCTTTTATTAGCTGGTCGCTTTGATCATTTAAAAATAACTCAATACGATTGGACAATAGATCAGTGCTGATTGGTACTTCTTTAACTTTGCCCCTGATCTTTTCACTCATCCCAGCCATTCTTTCACTCATCCCGGTCATGGTTTTGCCTTCTGTGGTTTTATTGACTGTGCTTGATGCCTTTTCCCCAGTTTTCTTCATGGTTTCATGTATATGTTTTACTCCTTCATCGACCTTTAATGTCCTGGTCCTGGATTCTGTAGATTTGGGCCCCATATTTATAGAAAGACCCCTAGTACCTTGCAGATAATAGTAGAGTAAAATGATTATTGCCACAATTAAAATTATGATGGCCAGAGCTTCAAGTGCAGTCATGGTTTAACACCTTTGATGCCTTTGACTGCCTGTACATCATCATCTTTAATGGTTTTTTTGGATTGTTTATCCAGTTCCTGTTCTTTTTTCTCTATCTCCTGTAACAGCTTTTGCAGTTTTAAGTATTCTGTTCTGGCTTCCAGGTGGGTTACCCTTTCATTTATTTCACTGTGAAGGTAACCTGTATGGTTCATCAGTTCAGATGTGCTTTTACGTATCGTTGAGAGTCTTTCCTGCTGCTCTTTTGGTAAAGGTAATGCATTTTCCATCATCCGCTTGTTTTCCAGGTCTTTCTCCACTAATTCAATTTTTCGAAGTTGCGCCTGTTTTTCCAGGAATTGGACATTACTTTGAGCTTCTCTAACCTTTCTCCACTGCATGAGCACTACTATAACAGCTACTAAAGCTATTACGGCTATTATTATATAAAAAATATTTTCTGGAATTGAGATTACATCGGCCATTATATTCCCCCATTTATTATTAATTATACTTGATAAAATATAAATATTTTCATCATAGGGAATCTTTATTTTATTTAAAATTTAATCAAGTCTTAAAAGTATGTTTTAATTGATTTACTTTTTGTTCATGGTCAACTGGTGTTTATATTTATCTGAATCTTCTTTAAGTCTCATCTCCAACCAATCATCATCACCATAACTGATGGATTCATCTTTGATATTGTTAAACTGACTCTTTATACCTGAAACTCTTTCATCTAATCTATGCTGGGATCTTTTCCTACGGACAGTTTTTATAATTATTAAACTGGCAGCAAATATAATTACAATCCCGCCAAGAGCTAAGATGATCCCATCTACTGGCGGTATCACGGCTAAAATTGTTAATCCGAGATGTGATTTCAGCTGTCTTTCATCTTCCCCCACAAAGCCACCCCCAATAATATCACCACGAAATATTCGGGTTAAAAATACTTATAAACAAACTCTTCTATATATTTATATGATTTATTTTAATCAATTAATTTGTTTAAAATAGATAAAAATAGAAAGAAAGAAAATTAGCTTTATTTGTGGTTCTAATGGATGAAAATTATGAAAAATCAGGCAAAATCGTATCCAAGGTAAGAAAAAAAGCCATGGAAATGGTTAAAGAAGATTTAAAAGTGCTTGATCTGGTGGAATTCACAGAACAGGAGATAAGAAATCTAGGAGGAGAACCGGCTTTTCCCTGTAATGTGTCAATAAATGAAATAACAGCCCATTATACATCACCTTATCAGGATAAAACAGTTTTAAAATTGGGAGATCTGGTTAAAATTGATCTAGGTGCCCATGTAGATGGTTATATTGCAGATTCTGCAGTTACAGTTATTGTTGGTGGAGAAAGCATAGCAAATCCAGAATCAGCTTTATCTGAAGATGAGGTGCATCTGCAGATCAAGATGATTGAAACTGTGACCCAGGCTCTGGAAAATGCGATTAGCACCGTAAAAGATGGGGTAAATGTTGGAGAAATTGGTCGGGTGGTTGAAGAGACAGTTACCGCTCAGAACCTTAAGCCGGTCTCTAATTTAACTGGACACAGTATGGAAAGATACATCCTTCATTCTGGACTTTCTATTCCTAATATCAAAGAAGATAATCGGCATAAAATAATGGAAGGAGATGTTTTAGCCATTGAACCCTTCGTTACCAACGGTGTAGGTCTGGTTACCGATATGAAGGAAGCCTACATATTCCGGTTCCTCAGGGACCGGCCTTTAAGGATGGCCCAGTCCAGAAAAATGCTACAGGAAATCGTCCAGAACTACCGTAATCTGCCCTTCGCCGGCAGATGGTTGCAGGAAAGTATGAAAAGTCGTCAATTCAACCTGGTATTAAGAAATCTAATATCCTCCCGTGCACTGTATCCTTACCATGTGCTTAAAGAGAAGAGTAATGCCAGGGTAGCACAGGCAGAACACACCGTTATAGTTGAACCTGAAGGCTGTCGGATTATTACAAAATAATTATTCAAAATCAGTAAATATTTTCTTAAAAAAAATAAGTAATATAAAAGGAATTTAGATTCTCCTTTTATACGTTTGCTAGTGGATCTTCTTTTTCGTTGCTTGCCTTGTAAGGTACTGGTAAGCCCAGTTCTTTTCTTCGGTCGATTTCCTTCATAGCTTTCTCTTTTTTAGAGGTAGCTAATTTGGTTAACATCTCGAGACCGAATTTACCTTCATTTATTGCTGTGGTTTCAATAACTCCAGCATCAACTGCTTTGCTGAATATGGTTTCTCCAGATTCGGTTCTGGTCATAACTGTGGACCATCCGTCAGGAGCACCTATTGAACCAGTTGATACATCTGAAAGTTCAGATACAAGGTCTAAGCAAACTTTACATCCATTCTGTTCGTAGCCGTGTGTCTCTTTTATTGGGAAGCTGATTAAATCGTCTGCGGTGTGTACCCAGAATTTTCCTTTTCCGATGTCCATTTTTTCCACTAATTCAAAGTCTACACCTGCTTTAGCAGAAATAAATGTTTTTAATGATTCGAATGGGAAGTTTTCTGTACAGAATATTCCGATATCCAGTGCTACTTTATCAGCAACAAATCTTACACCAATTGGGTAAGACTGCATTTTCCGGAGACCCATGGTTTGGCATGGTATAGTGACTATGCCTGCTTTCTCCAGCCCATATTGTCTGACTGCTTCTTTAAGCATCCACATGTTGGGTGATAGAGTATATTTTGTACCGGCAGCAGCCAAAATTTCATCGGATGTAAGAGCTACAGTAGGTTCTGGTTTCCACATTTCATCGGAAGGTCCAGCTACTACAGCACCGTCTATTAGTTTCTCATCAAGAGCAAAACATAGAAGGCCTGTTGCTATTCCTCCGTCCTGTGAAATCTTCTGGATCTGTTTGTCGGTTGCTCTTGCTTGAACTATTTGTTTGTATGTTCCTAATACCATCTTTACAACCTCCTATAATCCTAAATCCTGCTTAATTCTTTCTGCAGGCCACCAGCTTCTTGGGCATTGAATGTAGCATACACCACATTTAACACATCTATCGCTGTTTACTTCAGGTCTTCCATTAGTCATTCCAACTGCTCTAGTTGGGCAGGACATTGCACAAGTTCCGCATCCTATACACAGAGCCTGGTTTACAACTTTAAGTTGTAAGTCGCATCCACATGCTTCGGTGTATCCTACTAAATCCATCATTGGCTGTAAGTAGTCCATATCACCATTAATTACTGCAACTACAGTTTTAGCAATTATTTCCGGTGATGGTGGGCATCCTGGCATGGCCAGGTCTACTTTTATTAAATCGCCGATGGGCACGAATGATTCGTGATTTGGATTGGCTTGCTGTCCACCTCTTGAATACCTGGTGAAACATCCAGTTGCAGCACATGACCCAAAAGCCACTACTAGGCCAGCTTTTTCACGTGCTTCCATCAATTCATGCATGCTGTGATCATCCTGCAGACAAACTGATCCTTCAATTAATACAAGATCCATTTCTGGCATTTCCCATACATCTGCCAGGGTTTGTCCGTAGACTATATCCACCATTTCGGTTAGTAAAGGTGCTAATATGTCGTAATTTTCACTTAAAGACATGACATCACCAGTACATCCTGAAAGGTGGACGTATCCAATTCTTGGTTTAGCTTTTTCTTCTTCCGCCACTTTTTCAACCTCCTGTTCTGAAGCTACTTCTTTTGGTTTTGCTTCCATTCCTAAAAATTCTTTTATACGGGCTAACATTGATTAGACCCCTATTTCTTTTAAAATGATTTGAATGGCCTTCGGAATGGCATCATCAACACTTTGTGTTAAACCTAACTTGACGTCAGGTGCAGAGACAGACTCGGGCTGGCATCCAATTACCATGATTTCAACTGAATCATTTAATTCATGTAATGGTTGGTTCACTGGCCAGGAATGAACATTCTCGTATGATCCTTCTGGTAATTCATTTACTTCGAATATCCTTATGGTACCTGGTTCCGCACCGTACTCCACTATATCTACGATTATTAGCTTTTTCCACATTTCATTGGGTAAGCTAAAAATATAGTGAGGGCCTCCGGTTCCAGCGTCCAGGATCATGACGTTTTCTGGTAATTCGTGTTCCTTAAAGTATTCTTCTAATGCTACTGTAACTGCTGGTCCAAATCCATCATCTTCAAATAAGATATTTCCACAGCCAATTACTAAGATCTCTGCGTCAAATGCCATATTAATCCTTAGATCCTAACCATTTCGTTTTTAATGATTCTCCTGTCTTCGTCGTCTACTACTATCACGTGGGTTGCGCATGACAGACATGGATCGTAGGCTCTGATAACATGAGGTCCAAATTCGTGGTGGAATCCTTCAGTAGCTGGTCCCATGGTGGGTATATTCCAAGTAGTGGGTACTAAAGCACTGTAGAACTGTGTTTTTGCATCTTTAACCTGTGCCATGTGAACGTCCATTCCTCTAGGACCTTCAATAGCTCCTATACCCAATTTGTTGGTACCTCTCAGGTCATAATCAGCCATTACTGGTGCTGAAGTATCCAGTTCTGCAAGTAAATCAATGGCTTTGGATAAAGCTGCTTTCATTTCTATGGCTCTGGCCACGTGTTGGGCAACTACACCTCTGTCTTTGAATCCATGGAATACTTCTGCTCTTGCACGAGGCCCTACCTCTACATTTAAACCATCGTAAAGTGGTATGGTCGTACAAGCCCTTTTAGCAATTTCTGGATCATCGTACCAGGTTTCAGGTAAAATTTCAGTGAATCTATCCAGGTCAAATTTAGTCCTGTCCCCGTATAGTTGATGAGTAGCTACCGCTGGGGCATTGGTTACTCCTAAACCTTCTG
>JAJRAE010000032.1 GCA_028682985.1 Methanobacterium sp. | reverse complement strand
TACTGATATCCAAAATCTCCTTTTCAGATCATCGATCATGGATGTATGTTCATGTTCACCATGCATCCGGTGGTCATTATCCATATATTTCACACAAAAATTACAATTTAACCTCTTTTCTAGGTTAATAATAAGAAGAATTGTTCATTTGATGTTTATTGAATCTTTGATAATTCTATTGAATTTCCCACAGAGATTTTTTAACAATAAATACAATTATGTTTTTAATAACATAAATTTTAAATCATCTCCCTGTATTTAGGTTGATAAACTATTTCATTTACCAGGACATTTTATTATAATAGGAGAGACCATGAAAATTATGTTTATAGAACCACCTAAAGAGTTCTGGTTTGTGATGGGAGAATATATGCCCCCACCACTAGGTATCTTACAGTTAGCTGCTTTTATTGAAGAAAAATGCAATGGATTGGACCTGGATGTGGTTGATTCACAAGCAGAGGGATTAGATTGGCAGGGTCTTCAAAGGAGAATCGAATCCTATGATCCTAACCTGGTAGTGGTGAGCTCCCTATCTACCTGTAACGCTTATACTGTCATACGTACGGTTGGATTGGTTAAGGATATTGATTCCGGCATAAAAACCGTGGTGGGCGGTCAACATTTCTCTGCTCTGGCAGAACAGAGTCTGCGCGATTATCCAGAAATCGATTATATTATTCGTGGCGAGGGAGAGATCACTTTGCTGGAACTGGTAAAGACTTTAGATCACCAGGGAAATGTTGGTAAGATAAGAGGTTTATCCTATCGTAAAAACCAAGATTCAAATCCCCAGGAACAATCCACTAAAAAGGATCTAGTGATCCATAATACTGCTCGTCCTCTTATTGCCAATCTGGATGACTTACCCATTCCTGGTTATCATCTATTGGACGATTATATGGGAAAATACCATTTTAAGATGATGTCCCCTTCTGGATCTGGTTATGCAATGGTGGAAGCTTCCCGGGGCTGCCAGCACCGCTGCACTTTCTGTTCTCAGTGGATTTATTGGGGCGGTCAGCATCGCACTAAAACCCCGCAGAGGGTAGCTGACGAGATGGAATTACTTTACAATGATTATGGTATCAGTTTCCAATGGCTCACCGATGATAATCTGGGTTTGGGAAATAGATATCGGGATCTTTGTGATGAGATAATAAAAAGAGGACTTTCTGATGATTTGAACTGGTTTATACAGGCCCGTAGTGATGATATAATTGATAATGAGAAATTACTACCTAAAATGCGAAAAGCCGGTAATTTCTGGGTGATGGCAGGTTTAGAACGTCATGATCGTGAAACACTGGATGCTTTTAATAAAGGAATAAAAAATTCCGATTCAAAACTGGCTATGCGGCTTTTAAAGGATAACGATATTTTCTCCCAGGCCACTCTCATCACGGGTGATAGAAATGATTCACACCAATCCATGGATGAGTTTAGGGAGTTTGTAAATCAGGTAGATCCCGACATCGCTATCTTCATGATTTTAACACCATTCCCTGGCACGGCTCTTTTTAATAATGCCCATCATAATGGTTGGATAGAGGATTATAACTGGAGCAACTATGACATGACCCATGCAGTGATGCCTACATTACACCTCACCCGCTCTGAGGTTCAGGAAGAGCTCTTCCTATGCTATCGAGATTTTTATGGTAGTATGAAAAGACGTTTAACCGGTCTTTTCTCCAGAAATACATTTAAAAAACACACCTACCGTTACATGGCTGGTCAGGGTCTTTTGCAATCCTTGAGGGATTTGATTTGAATAAAAACACTTTCAGTTACAGCATATTATCACTGACTGGTCTAATTTTCCTGTTTTTACTTTATCAATACTCTGTTGATACATTAAATCCTTTCAAAATAATTTTCTTATCTATTTTAATAATGATCTGTTTTCTGGGGATTCTGGCCTCTATCTATCCCACATGTTGTTTGAGATTTTTTAATATAGAAAAGACATCAATATCTGAATGTGAAATCAGGATTATAAATTATGATGGACACCATCCAGACTGTGGTTCTTTTAAAGATCATGTGTTTAATTTTAAAAATAAGAAGTACTGTGTGGGTTGTAGTGGGCTTTTAACCGGAGCATTTTTGGCTATTTTGACCTGTTTAGATTACTTTTTTTATGGTACATTCGAATTGATATTCTGGCTTGGGGTGATCATAGTCCTGGTTTCATTAACTCAGCTCATATTTTTTAACTTAGAAAATAAGTGGATTAGGTTTCTATCCAATCTGGGCTTGGTCTGGGGGTCCTCTTTGATCCTCATAGGGATCCTGGAATACAGTAATTTCTTTATAGCAGTTTATTTCCTGTTTTTAATATTTGCCTGGATATTAACTCGTACTGCCCTTTCTAAGGAGAATCATGACCGGATCTGTGATAAATGCTTGGATCTGCGTAATTAAACTGAACGTGATAAATGACCGGATTTGTTATTTTACCTAATTTTTAATAAAACACGAATTTATTATAATTATCTAATTTATAGTTGAATGAGAATATATCCAAATCAAAGTAAATATCAAAAAAAAGAATATTTTAATTTCTCTAAATACTCCTAAATGATCTGTTCAATCTCTTTTTCGGGCGCTGTAAATGGCTCCGGCTATGATGAGTATTCCAATTAATACTATTAAAGCAGGCCACAGATATGTCCAGAACTCAAATCCATAGATGGATGACAGACCAACTAGTATTAAAATGACTCCGATAATAATAGGTCCAATGATATTACCATGAGGAAGTCCAAAGCATTCATTCCTTTGACGATGTCTATGATTCTCTCTTCTTCGCATGTTTTCCCCCTTTAATGGATTTCCACATTGGGAGCAGTACTCTGCATCATCTTCATTTTTTTTCCCACAACTATCACAGTAAACCATAATGATACACCTCTTATTATTAATTATCTTAATAATAAAATATAACCTATTCTATTCTCTTAAAGAAAAAGAGAAAATTGAATTATCAAAGTATTTCTATGTGATATTTCACTCAAAATTTTATCGTAATTTCTCTAACCAGGGCATATATGACGACCAGATATCCCAGGGCTCGAGTCACCATAATGGATATGTTGGTATCCGGTATTCCCATAAGTATGGACAAGTGTGAGATGGCGAATAATGCAAATGCTAGGGCTATGTACAGTGCTATAACCATTTTTTTAGCTCGGAAAACCCAGATGCCTAATATCACTATGATCACTGCGAAGACAAAGTTTAATATAACGGTGGGGTCCATTGCCATTTTTTTTCACCTCCCATTTTTTTAATATTCTATTTCCATATTCAAGTTCCTTGAATTTTAAATCTTCTCTTTATCAGATATTTAGATCAGCTATCAGAATAAACAAAGTATTTTTAATCAAAAAAAGGATTCTTATATGATGACTATTTATATCTCTCTTATTCGCGGGATAAATGTGGGTGGAAAGAAGTTTCTGATGACAGATCTCAAATATCTATACACCTCTATGGGCTTTGAAGGGGTTAAATCATATATACAGAGCGGTAATATCATCTTCAAATCTGCTAAAGGAAACATAAAGGAATTTGAAGAAGATATAGAGAATGAAATTCAAAAATCGCACAATCAACAGGTAGCCGTTTTAATACGAACATTGGATGAATTTAAAAAAATAATTCATAGCAACCCATTCTTTGAGGAAGATATAGGGAAAT
>JAJRAE010000022.1 GCA_028682985.1 Methanobacterium sp. | reverse complement strand
ATGACGGTAATTGTTCAGCTAATGATTTTATATCATCTCCTTCCTCTGATTCAACATAGTAGTAGGTTCTTCCACCAAATAAAACTGCGTCATTAGTTTTTCCCATAGCCTTAAGTCCATCTCGATCCACTGGTGCAATAGGTGCTATTCCAGCGGCATGTTTAACCTTGTTAACATCAAAGTGGAGGAATTCCAACATCTTATAAGTACCGTTTTCAACCACTCTTCCGGATATCTGTATGGAACCTACCAGGCTGGACGTCGGTGCTACCAGCACATATACCTCTTCTGGTGAAATTGAACAGTCATTTGCTATTGCCTCTGTAACATCATCACCAGGTAACTTGTCAGCTTCCAAAGTTAAGATGGCTAAATCAGCATCATCACTGTAACCTATTTCTTCATAGGTCTCTGCTGGTTTAAGTGCCAGTGCCCGGGCCGGTCCACTTCCCAGTGCAAAGAAGTCACCCACACTAACTGACCAGCCGGCTTTCTGAGAGCCTAAAGTTGATATGGCAGGGAAATCAGTTTTAATCTTCACTGATGGAAGGGCAAATTTTTCAGATAGATCTCCTGGTATGGAGATTCCTACATCGGCCATTCCGCCTAAACAAACTTTAGTGTATAGTTCACCAGCTTTAAAGCTACCTTTTACATTTACACCAGCATCTATTACTGTTGATCCGTTACTTAACACATCAACAGCAATGTTAAGTTCCTCTGCATTTTTAATCATTAAATCTACTGTTTTTTTTGCTTCCAGATTAACGCTTACCAAAATAACACCTCATTTATTAGAATAGATATTAATCCAAGATTTTTATCAATATGGATGTATATTCATTCTTAATTTCCCACCATTTTTAAGTTTTTTTATTTAGATTTTTAAATCAGGAAAAATTGGTTTAATAATTTAATGAACAAAATTTAATAAAAAAGTAAAATAATAGAGATTTTTTAGACCTTACCTGCTTCTTCAAAGTTTACCTCATAGATATGGGCACTGATGGAGTGTATGGTGAGTGTTCCCACCTGTATTCCTAGCTCTCCTGCTGCGTACTGAGCCAGATTGGCCAGACCCACGGCGTTTGGGAACCATGCCCCATAGATATCATGTGAACGCCATAAACCGGTTATATTAAGTTTTCCATCCCTGATTTTAAGGTCGACCAGCATCATACAAGGAACTTCATCGTTTTGAGTGTCCAGCACCGGATCCCAGGTTACTGAAATGGCTCTTCTGGATTCTTCACAGTTTCTAAGCCTTCCAATGGCCTCTCCTATCTGATCAATTCCCTGGAAATGCGCCCGCAGCCGGTTCCCATAGGTGTAGACAAAGCCCTGTCTGTCCTTGCTCAGGAATTGCTCAGAATATATCTCCAGCTTCTCCCCGCTCCAGAAGTATCCTTCAGGAACCCTTATACTATTGATCCTGGCCATGTTACTTAGATAGCCTGATAAATTTTTTCCCAAGGGTTTTTTCACATTTATCATTATATTTAAGAGTTCCCTGGTTTGTGAGCCTCGTTCATCTTTTATTTCCTTTCCTTCCTTCATTATCTTTCTTACCAGTGCTTCCCATCCATCTGCAATCTCATCTGCTTCTATTAAGAGAGCCATTTTACCGTCTCCACCATTACTTCTAATTTAGAATAAGCCGCCTCCCGGGAGCGTAAACGCATACCGCAGTCTGGGTCGGCTATTATATTTTCTTCTCCGAAAACTTCTACACCCTTCTCTAATATCTGGGCTATCTGTTTATTACTTTCTATTTCATCAGTCTTACTGTCTATACAACCTAGACCTAATTTTTTACCATTAAGTTCTGTATTTTCCAGTATCTGTTGATTTTTAGGCTGTCCTGCAAATTCACAGTCCAGGATATCCACCTTAAATTGGAGTAACTCCTCCCAGATACCGGTTAAATCCCCACATACATGCATGGCAATGGGAATTGATAGGTTCCTCCTTATTATTTCCAATGCTTTTCTGGCAGTTTTTATATCTGCCATACCGGTAGAGAGGAATGGTTCGTCCACCTGTATCAGGGCTGCACCTGCATTTTCCAGATACTCAGCCTCCTTTTTAAGAGCCCAAGCTAAATCAATGATAATTTCTTCCCGATTTTCTTTGTTATAAAAGTCCTTTATCAGGCTGGATAGTGCCAAGGTGGTTGGTCCGGTTATGATGCCTTTAACTCCTTTAAAACCGTCTCTGAATGTATGGTCATGAAATAGACCTTCTTCTTTTCTAAACGCTGGAGATAATTTACCCGCAGTTTTAAGAGCTCTTTTGAGATCAGCAGCTCCTATTGAGTAGGGTGACGGGATTATTTTCCCCTCAATAACTGGTTTCTTTCCATCCAGACCCATACCGGGTATGGTCTGGGCAAATATTTCCAGCATGCTGCCTCTTACCTGGCCATCAGATATGACATCAATACCGGCCTGCACCTGATCTGTCACTGCCAGATCCAGTGCCGCTTCAAAGGGGTCGAATCTGCCCAGTGATGCCTTAATCTTCTCGGCTATTGATTCTGGACATCCAGTAATTACAGGATAGCTTCCAACAACAGTAGTTAACATGTTAATATAAAATTAATTTTTGAAAAATAAATAAATATTATCTCATGAATTAATTTTTGATATTCAGGGACTTTATAATTTTGATCTCCTCTTCATCAATGGGCAGCTCCACCACTGATGTTCCATAGCATGGTTTGGTGTAGGGCAGGGTTATGGTGCCTTTTTCTTCATCTATTCCAATGGCTATAGGGGGAATTCCGATTATTCTCACTCCTAATATTTTCTCCCCTGCTTTTACATGGATTACTTCTGGTGAATGTTCCTCTATGATTATTTTACAATCCTTAAAACCAGCTCTTGAAATTAGTATTTCATAATTTTCAGATTCCTGTAGATACGTTTCCAGGCAGAAAGACATTATTTAATCCTCCAATGATTTTATTGCCCGGTCAAATTTGACTCTTAAAGGTGTTGGATTATGATAGGCCCGGGCTGATACCAGGTTAGCGTTTGTATTTTCCTGTATTGTTTCAACATAGTTTTCCAGTAAATCAGGATCTTTTTCAAAGACCACCGCTAATGATGTGGTATTAAGGATGTGGTAGAAGGTTACAAAATAGGAAACTGCAGCATCCTTATGTACAAATCCTATTAACAGATCATAGGCCTCTTCCTCTAAATTTTCAAGACAGGATTCTATATCTATCTTATTTTTAACATAGAACTCTTCCGGGTCAGATACTTCTAACAGCTTCATGGCTGATGGTGTGCTGGCCACAGTAACTTCATATCCCATGTTGGTAAGCTGATACACCGCATATATGGCCATTGGGGTTTGGGATGGTGCTTCCGGGCATCCCAATAAGATTAAAGCTTTTTTCATGTAATCATCTCCTATACCTATCATGTCCTTTTAATCATCAGCACATGCCCCAGTACCATGGCACTCAAGAAAAGGAAGGTTACTAGTGCTGATCCATTTATATCCCGGTTTATTATGAAGAATCCAACCCATGCCTGACCTATAAATGCAGTTAATGAACCTATGAGGAGGGCTTCTCGTCCCAGTAAGGTTTTGTTGCCCTTTTCTCTTTTCTCTTTGTAGATTTTGAGAATCTTCAAACCAATGATCATCACTGCCAGAACCCATATCAGGATCAGGAACAGTATTAAATAACCAAACTCATAGCCAAATGCAAATATTCCCGGGGTGAAATAATCTATTACATCTTTTTGGTTGGTTAAAACACCGTAGAATATTGGTAATGCCAGTCCAAAGGTGGTTATTAAACTTATTGGTAATGATATGTATCCGTCTGCAAATCCAGAGGATTCACTTCCCCAGAATGATGTGGCCGGGTTGTGTCCTATGAGATAGGTGTTGTGTATAACCATCTTGATACTGGGCAATGAGTTGTCCAGTATCCTTTCAATACGGGAAATAGGGCTTATGATGGGCATGCTCAGTATTCTGGATATTGCTTCCATAAAACCAAAAGCAACCAATACAACAATAGCCACCATCACCGCTCTTTTAACTGTTAATACTGATTTACGCCGGAAAGTTTTAGAGAGAATGAAGAAAGCAACGAACAATCCCACAATCCACATAAGAAGGAAATCACGATGAACCATACCACCAAACACTGCGATAGCCAATACTATAAGCAGTATGAAAGTTTTAAGGCTCCTGGTGTTTATACCCACATCATCCATGATGTATATGGCTCCCAGGGATGTGGCCACGCCCAGTAAAGCTATGGCACCGTAGGGGTGGGTGAATTCATGAACACCCAGACTGGGTGCTAAAAGTGAGAATGCGTCGAATCCGAACAAGAAAGTCATGGCTACACTGATTATCAGACCACCTAACAGCACTGCGCTTAAGGATAGAGGAACCAGGTTAATGAAAAAACTAACTGCTAATAGTATCAGTAATCCAAATTCAATTATAAGTTGTAGATGATTTTGAGCGATTAAAGGCATTGAATTCTCCTATTATAAAAATGGAATAAATAGATTTCTTTTGATTGATTTGATTTGTAAATTTTATTCAATTAATTTTTAATGATT
>JAJRAE010000126.1 GCA_028682985.1 Methanobacterium sp. | reverse complement strand
TCAATTATGGGGAGTTTGATTACACCTTAAAACAGGGTGAAAGAATAGCCCAGGCGGTTGTTTTCCCGGTGACTGGTTCTGGAGAATATGATGGCAGTTATCAGGAGAAATAAAAAAATTCTTACAGAAAAAAAATTAATTAGGGATTATTTGATTTTGATCACAATCATACTAATATCATCTGCCAGGGTGCCCTTTCCACAGAAATCCTTCACGGATTCCAGTATTTTATGTTTCAATTCCCTGGTGTTGAGCTGGTGATTATCCTTTAATATTTTATTTATCTTTTTATTATCAAAATGTTTTCCAGAGTCATCAGTAACAGAATAAATACCATCAGTATGGAAAATGAGTATATCGTCTTTTTCCAGTGTTAAATGTTTCTCTTCCAGTTTGATAATTTTTTTATCACCTAAGAAGACTTCATCCCTTTCAAGGTTGATTATTTTGTCTTCTAGTTTTTTATATACCACAGGGGAGCTGTGACCGGCGTTAACAAATTTTATAACCTTATTTTTGAGGTCCAAAATACCATAGAATATGGTCAGGTATACATCTGACTTATTTTTCTCAGTAATAAGCCGGTTTAAATATTCAACTATCTCTCCTGCCTTTGGGTTTTTTGAATTTTCTGATAAATTTTTGATTATGGTGCGGGATACTGCCATCATCAGGGTAGCTGGGACTTTACGATCCGCCACATCCGCCATGACCACTGCATATTTATCATCAGCTAGTCGGATAAAATCATAGAAATCTCCCCCGGCTTCCTTAGCAGGTATATTAACAGCTGATATATCTAGATTAGCAAGTGGGGGTATGCTATTAGGTAGAAAGCTTTTTTGTATCTTCTGCGCCACTTGCAACTCATATTTATGTCTTTCCAATTCATCAAGGTACTGATCCCGCTCTTCTTTGGTTTCCTGCTCCTTTAAAAGGTTGGATATGATGAAGGCGAATATGAGCATTCCCAGAGAGTTGGCCAGTATCATAGGGCCGCTCAGGTCCTGGACTATGTTAAAGGCCAGGGGATAAGGTTTGGTGAAAATAAGGTTTAATAACATATGGAAAGATTCCATCAAAGCGGCGAAGATCACCGCTCCGATTATTCCAATAAACTTACCTTTATTTAAAGTGTAGATCAGGCCTCCAAATAAACCAGCCAGTATGGTGGCTAATCCGCAGGCAAATGCAGTGGGACCTCCCAGGAAGAAGCGATGCACTCCACCAATCAAGCCAACACCCAGACCTATCCAGGGCCCACCCACTAAACCGGCTATCATAGGCGCAAGATCCCGGACGTTAGCCAGGGCACCCATGATATTTATCCCAGAATAGGTTCCAAATATGGATATTGCTCCGAAAGCAGCTATCATCAATACCTGATTTTTTATGGTGAATTTCTTCTGCAGTATTTCTCTGAAAAAGGCGGTACGGCTAATGATATAGGCCACCACTACAATTACGCAGACTTTTTCAATCAAAACCAGAAAGGTATGCTCCATCATACCCAGGGACATCTCACCAGCTTCCAGAATGAAAAATGCGCTGAAACTACCAATAAGAGCCACTGCAGCGTGGAGGTACATTACCCTATTTTCATCATCTTCCGGGATTAGAAAGCTCCGGATACGGAGCAAACTATTTTTAATCTCCTGACGGGATTCTTCTTTCATAATTATCATTACGATTAATCATTAGGATTAATTCTCATTATATATCTATTAACAGATAAAATATGTCGTGAGAATCTTCAAGTTTAATTAAAATTTTAATAGAAGATCGAACATAGAGTAAAACCAAGTTTTACCATTTTGATGATTAATATGAAATTGGCTGATGCAATAATAAAGTTACTGAAAGAGGAAGGACTTCGATACGTCTTCGGACACCCGGGGGAGCAAATATTACCCCTCTATGAGTCTCTAAGAACATCTACAGTTAAACATGTACTCATGCGTCATGAGCAGGGAGCAGCCCACGCAGCAGATGCTTACGCACGTGCATCGGGTAAATTCGGTGTTTGTATTGCATCCGCTGGTCCGGGAGCATTAAATCTAACTATGGGTATAGCAACTGCCTACAAAGACTCGGTACCTCTTCTAGTTATCACTGGGGATGTTCCACTCCGCCTGAAAGGTTGCAACGTATTCCAGGAAGTAGAAACTACCTCTATATTTAAACCCATTACTTTAGAGAGCTGGGAAATTGAAAATTCACAGGAAGCCATACTTAGATTAAAGGAAGCCTTTGATATATTCCAGAAAGGAAGAACTGGTCCCATACACTTAAGCATTCCCAGGGATGTTTTTGATGAGGAGGTTGATTATTCCCCTAAACAAGAATCAGCTAAACCATTAAAAACACCTAATTATCAGGATAAATTCCTAAGGATAACCAAACTTTTAGGAAAATCAAAAAAACCAGTTATAATAGCAGGTGCTGGTGTATTCTGGTCTAATGCAGTAGAAAAGCTTTACAATTTTGCAGTTAAGCATCAAATACCGGTGGCAACCACATACCCTGCCCGGGGTGTTTTTCATGAGGATAATCCCCTCTATTTGGGTATGATAGGAATAAGAGGCACTGAAGCTGCTAATTCCGCCGGTAAAAACGCCGATTTAATTGTAGCAATGGGAACCAGACTATCTGATAGGACCATGCAGGGGATAGGGGAATGCCAAATAATACAGGTTAACACTGATGAAAAATGTCTTAAAGGAAGTATTAATTTGGAAATGGATGTGGGAAGAACTCTGGACTCACTCATGGATATTGAAACACCAGAACATGGGGAATGGCTGGATAGATTGGAAGCTTTAAAAAGAGATTACCACATCCAAACAGACTTTGAAGAAACACCAGTTAAACCACAAAGAGCGGTTAAGGAGATCCTGGATGCAGCCAAGGATGCGGTGATTGTAAATGATGCAGGAAGCCACACTACTTGGGTAACCCTGCTGCAGAGGATAAAGGAACCAGCATCCCAAATCTTCTCCGGGGGTTTTGGGCCTATGGGATATGCACTGCCCGCGGCGGTGGGTGTAGCTCTGGCCAGACCAGATAAGAGGGTGGTGGTTATAGTTGGTGACGGCGGATTCCAGATGACCCTTCAGGAGCTGGCCACCATTGTAGAATGGGATATTCCCCTGGTTGTATGTATCATTAATAATCAGTCACTGGGAATAATTAAGCAGTGGCAGAGAATGAATTATGGGAAAAACTATGAGGTGGATCTGGTAAACCCTGATTTTGTTGCACTAGCCCATTCTTATGGTATCAGTTCTGCAAGTGTAGATAGTCCTGGAGAGATATATCCAATGGTTATAAAGGCTTTGCAAAGTAAAAAACCAAATTTAATAGAGGTAATAGTTGATAGGGAAGAGGAAATACCCCTACCCTAATGAATAGATTTTCCAGATAGAATTAAATTTTTATTAGGAGAATAATTTAAAAACTGGATCATTAAAAATATCCCATAACTTTAAAAATTATTCAAATAATATATTAAATGTAAATAACCCAATTATTTGCATTCAAAATTTATAAAAACACAATTTTTTATTTTTAATTCAATAAAAAAGATTTTTATAAGACCATTACCATATGGAAAATATTAAACATATACGAATTTAATTTGACATTCATGAGGTGACGTAGATTGAAAGTGTTAATGATTAATCCACCTTACAGTTCATCCAAATACCGTTTTATAGGACTGGTGGCACCACCTCTGGGTATAGCCTATATTGCAGCTGTACTAGAATCTGATGGGTTTGAAGTAAAGATTATAGACGCACCGGCAGTGGAGATGGATTATGAATCCATTCAAAATGAGGTGGCCCTTTATTCTCCTGATGTAGTTGCAATAACATCAGTTACACCCACCCTACCCAGCGCACTTAAAGTGGCAAGCATGTCCAGGGAAGCATGCCCCGGGGCTTTAATTGTTTTAGGCGGTTACCATCCCACCTTCACCTATCAGGAGTTGTTGAAAAATGACTTCATCGACCTGGTGGTTCGTGGAGAAGGAGAATACACCATGCTAGAATTGGTGCAAACCCTTAAAAATGATGGAGACCTGAGAAATGTTAAAGGAATTGCCACCCGGGATTTCACCACAACGGCCCGTCCGGTAATAGAGGATCTGGATACTCTGCCATACCCAGCCAGGCATCTGCTCCCCATGGATGATTATCAGATTATGAATATGAAGCTGCCCATTGGGACCCTAATTTCAGGAAGAGGATGTCCCTATCAGTGCTCTTTCTGCGCATCTTCAGCTATGCATGGCCAGAAGCTGCGCTTAAGATCCGCTGGTGGGGTGGTGGATGAGATGGAGCATCTGGTGAATGATCATCATTCTGAAATGCTTGCATTTATGGATGACACCTTCTGCCTTAATAAGAAGCGTATAAACCAGATATGTGATGAGATAAAGGAGAGAAATTTTGATAATTACTGGGGCTGTACCGCTCGAGTGGACACTATCTCAGAAGATTTACTCAGGAAGATGAAGGAAGCTGGATGCATAACCCTCTTTTTAGGAGTGGAATCAGCTGATCAGCAGAACCTGAACCAGGTAAATAAGAACATAACCATCAGTAAGATCAAGAAAACCTTCGAACTCACCAGGAAATTGGGAGTGAGAACCATAGCATCAGTGGTGCTGGGAATGCCGGGAGATACCCGGAAAAGTATTGAAAATACAATTAGATTCGTTAAAAAACTGGAGCCCAACTACGCCATATTCTCACTGGCAACACCTTACCCCGGCACAGACTTCTACCTGCAGTCCAATGACGACCGCCTGCTTAAAACCACGGACTGGTCCAAGTTCAACCTCCTCACACCGGTGATGGAAACAGTGGACTGCTCACTGGAAGAGCTGAGAAAACTGCAGAAAAAGGCCTTCAAGGAATTCTACGCCAGACCAATGTATCTAATTAGACAAAGCTGGATGGATGGGCCTATAATCTTTAAAACGGCTCTGGCTATTTTGAAGGATATATAAAATGAAATAATTTTTAAATAAAATTAATATTTTTTTAAAATAAATGAATATAAAAAAAAGATTAAAAGAAGCTTTAATCAATAAGATAAGCTTCTTCCACCGCGGCTACGCCTTCACCCAGACATAAATCAAGTTTAAATCCTTTTAAGGTCATCTCCAGGGCAGCAATGGTGGTTATGATCTCCTGCTCGGTGATGTTACCCATATGGCCGATCCGGAATACGTTGCCTTTAAGGTGGTCCTGACCTCCGGCCAGCTCAATGCGGTACTTATCACGCATGGTGCCTCTTAACTGTTTGTCAGTTACCCCTTCCGGCATTTTAATAGCGGTGACGGTATTGGATGAAACCTCTGGCTGGGCAAATAATTCCAGGCCCATGGCTTTTATACCATTTCTGGTAGCTAAAGCGGCCAGTTCATGCCGTTTAACACGGCTTTCCAGGCCTTCTTCCATTACCGCATTTAATGCTTCCCTCATAGCATACATTAATGATACTGAGGGGGTGAACGGTGTTTCTGGGGGGGTGCCTGAACCGCTTTTAAAGTACTTCTTCATATCCAGGTAATAGGTACTAGATGGGGTTTTATCCACCATTTTCCAGGCGTCCTCACTCATTGTGATGGCGGCCATACCTGGCGGTGCGGCCAGACACTTCTGGGAGCCGGTAACACAAATATCAATGTTATATCCATCTACAAAGACATCATCCCCTCCCAGGGAGGAGACGGTGTCCACTACATAAAGAGAATCATAATCTTTAACAATGTTTCCCACTTCATCAATGGGATTGGTAACTCCAGTTGAGGTTTCATTGTGCACTATGGTCACTGCCTTGATATCATCCTCCTCTTCCAGGATGTATTTAACATCTTTAGGCTCCACACCATATCCCCATTCCACCTCAAGTTCGATGGTACTTCCACCGTGGACTTCGGAGATCTGCATAAACCTCTGACCGAACTTTCCACCAACAATATTCAGGACTTTATCGCCCTTCTCTACCACACTAGCAAGAGCTGCTTCCATGGCTGCAGTGCCAGAGCCCGTTAAAATATATGATTGATTCTCAGTCTGAAAGACTTCTGACATCATTTCCGTAGTCTCTGTAATTATCTCGCCAAACACAGCACTTCTATGATTCACTATATTCTCAGACATAGCCTTTAAGACCCGCGGAGCTACTCTGGTAGGTCCCGGTATCATTAGCAACGTCTCATTCATTTTTAAAAACCTCCAAATTAGATTAACTAAAAAACTTTATTTATATGGATTATATTATCCTATCTTATGAACCTTGCTATATGGTTTTCCTGGTACGAAGAAATAGTCAGAAAATTCAATTACAGCCAAGAAGAAGATGAAAAATCAGCCCAAATACTGAATCAGCTCTTAGAAAACTATGGAGGATTATCAAAGGATGATATACCCATGCAGAAGGAAGCCATAATATTTGGAGCGGGCCCTTCAATTAAAAGCAACATCAAAGAGATAAAAAATTTAAACCTATCAGAATACACCATAATAGCAGCTGATGGGGCTACCACCGCCCTTATGGAGGAGGACATTATCCCTGATGTTATTGTGACTGATTTAGATGGTGAAATGAAGGACATACTTTGCGCCAACCATGAGGGGGCATTTATGGTGGTGCATGCCCATGGAAACAACCGGGAAAAAGTTAAAGAATACCTCCCCCGTCTTCAAAGGGTGATGGGAACCACTCAGAGCACCCCTCTAAGCAATGTTTACAATTTTGGAGGATTCACCGACGGAGACCGGGCCCTATTCCTGGCAGTAGAACTGGGAGCAGAATATGTAATACTGGCGGGTATGGATTTTGGTAAGGTGGTTACCAGATATTCGAGACCAGACCTACCTGAAAGAGAAGGTAGGGCAGATGAGATTAAGGAGCTTAAACTTAAATACGCCAAGAAACTGGTGGAATGGGTTGCGGAAAATGAAGAGGTTACCCTTCTAAATATATCCCGCGGTGAGAGATTAGACGGAGTTCTAGATGTGAACTTCTTTTAAAAATTTTGATAAATTATTTAAAATAAATTTCTGTTACAAATCTTAAAATAGAATAATATAAGCTTAAAAATAATCTATATAAAAGGATAATTCTAGATATTATAAAAGGTTAATCTAATGTCAATCGATGATATTTTAATGCATGATGAAACCATATTCCGGGATATCCGGGTGTTCAACCCGGACTATGTGCCCGATAAATTCTTACACAGGGAAAACCAGACAGATGCCCTGACACTGTGCTTAAGACCAGCTTTAAAGGGTGGTAAACCCATTAATGCCATAGTGGTTGGGTCCTGCGCTACTGGAAAGACCACAGCCATCAAGAAGATATTTGAGAGGGTAGAGGAATATTCAGACCGGATAGTATGTGTATATATCAACTGCCAGCTGCATACTACCCGTTATAACATATTTTCCCAGATCTACCAGAAGATATTTGGACATCTGCCCCCGGAAACAGGTATACCAGTAACCAGGATATATGAAAAGATAATGAAACACCTTAAAAAGAATAATCAGGCCCTGGTGGTGGCATTGGATGATGTTAATTACCTCTTTCATAGTAAGAATGCTAACAAAATATTTTATGATATTTTAAGGGCTTATGAGGAGTTTGAAGGGGTGAGAACAGGGTTATTCGCGGTAATATCCGACATAGAATTCCGATACATACTGGATAAAAATGTTAAATCAGTTTTCATACCCCAGGAAGTGATATTCGATCCTTATACATATGGGGAGATGCGTGATATACTACAGGAGAGGGTTAAAGCAGGTTTTTATCCGGATGTTATCTCTGATGAGATATTGGATGAGGTGACCGAGAATACCAGCTCCATAGGAGATTTAAGAGTGGGAATAGAATTGCTGGGTGTGCTAGGAAACCTGGCCGAGGCAGACGCCTCCCGGGCTATAGAGGATAAACATCTGAAAACAGCCATCCAGAACACCAGCTCCATCAGTCTGAAGAATACGCTGCAGAATCTGCAGGGAAAGGAGAAAAAGCTCCTGGAACTCATAGTAATATCTGAAGATGAACAGTTAACTGCGGGAAACCTGTATAAAAATCTGAATAACGTCGAACCATTAAGCTACGCTTCATTTGACCGTTTACTGAATAAACTTGAATTTTTGAGGTTGATAGATGTAAAATTCACTGGGAAGGGTAGAAAAGGGAATTCCCGGATAATATTCCTAAGATTCGATTCAGAAGAGATAGGTAAATGCATTATTTAAAATCAATACATTAGATCCTGATATTAACATCTAAATGGATGCTGGAAAGTTGGAATTAGGAAGAGCTGCTACACTTATTATACTGAATATTAAAATGACTACAATTAGGCCTATGAAGAGGCAGGATTGTAGATCGAAGTATCTATGGAAGTTTAAATAGTTTAGATCTTCAGTTTTCTTTCTAAGATCTGGTATGGAATTTTTATTTCTTTGCATAAATTTTGACCTCCGTTACATAAAGCTGGGTTAAATATCTATTTAAAAAACGAGTTAGAGAGCATTTGAGAAGTAATAAATCCCATAAAACAAATTTTGGAAAAAAAATTTATCAAATTTATATCCTCATAAAACAGAATAATAAACAGGAAAATCCATGAAAAAATATGAATACTTCGATGTAACAGCGGATGTAGGGTTGCGGGCCTATGGAGAGACACTGGAAGAGGCCTTCCAAAATGCAGCTCTAGCCATGTTTGAAGTTATGACCGACACCGCAAAGATAAGGCCTTCTATAAAAAAAGAGGTGCATATAACATCTGAGGATCCATACGCACTTTTATACGACTGGTTAGCTGAGCTTATATACTTGCATGATGCTGAATTTCTGATATTCAACCAGTTTAATCTAGAAATAACTAAAAAAAATCAGGAATATGTTTTAGATGGCGCTTTATGGGGGGAAACTTTTGATTCCGACAGACATGAAAGTAGAGAGGACATTAAGGCTGTAACCTATCATTTAATGGATATTAAAGAAGAAAATGGGTTTAAAGTGCAGGTTATACTGGATACTTAAACTTTTTTTTTTTTTAATTCATTATTCTAAAAATAGCTCAATTAATAAAATTAATTAAAAGCCGGATATTGCAAATATTGCCCCGGCGGTCTTTTAAATATTGGCCATTAGTTTTCCATCTTCTATTTTAACATCATACATTTTCAAAGGTCTGGGTGATTTTAACAACTTTGCTGTAGCCAATTTAATACCTTTCCAATCTGTCCAACGTATGTTATGACCATCTTTAAGGTCAAATTGACTGTGATGTCGCGGACAAGTAACTACCGTTCCTTCCAGTTGCCCATTAGATAAATTTCCACCCATATGCGGGCATCGATTGTCAGAACAATAATAATTATCACCAATTCTAGCAAGCATATATTCATGGTTATCAATAATAACCATTTTCATAGTTCTGTCATTTAATTCGCCAACTTTAATCATTTCTACAAAGCTCATTATACTGTTCCTCCTAAAACAATAAAAAAAAAATTTAATTTGGGAAGTATTTTTCATTTATTCTGGGGTCTCACCTTGGTTTAAAGTGGTAATGTTAGATGATTGAAATTTTTTTTAAAATTTCTTACATTCTTTGCCAGAAGTGCTTCCTCTTTTCATGGAATTTATCCGGGAATTGCATCATTATTCCATGGGAAAATCCATCGGCCATCATTCTTGCCATTTTTTCAATCTCATCATAATTGGGTACATCTTTTTCATAGTCTTTTGTTATTCTGTACACTGCTTCATCTTTGGTTTGTTTAAGGTGTTCATATAGCATGTCTTTAAATTCTTTTTCTTTCCAGTTAGGATTTAAAGAGTTGAGGGTGGCCGCAATTTCATCTGCGTTTTGATACCATCTTTTTTCAGCATCTCCTGCTTTATCATTATCGCCTGCAACAGCTGCCTGTACAAGCTCTGCAGCTACTGAAAGGTGTTCCGTCATCAGTTCATCGAATTTTCCTGCAACTTCATCACCATAGAACATTTTGCACACTTCTGCCATGTCCTTGGAGTTTCTTAATAATCTATTGACGGTTGCTTCTGTTTCTTTAGCATCCTGAATATCTACCATGCTTATTATGGCCAGCCGTGTCCATGTTACGTGTTCTTCCCATAATCCCATCCATTTCTTTTCAAATTCTGTTTTATGCATTATATCCATTTCTTCCATTTTTTTCATCTCCCTTGTTGATCATGAATTTAAAGCAAACTCAGTAATATGGGTGGATCACCTTTTAGCATGATTTCTGTATAGATTTATGTTGAAGATGGTATTTTAATTTTTTTAAAAATATCAGCTTAATTCACTTTAATTCACTTTAAAATTAGAAATTAAATATTCCTAAGCATGGCCATTATGCTTGAAGCAAAAATAATTTAACTCTAAATATTTATAAAATTATAAAATGAATTTAATAAAATTTATTTTTCTTAATAGAGCTATTAAATGAATCTAATTTAAATTAAATAATATTTACACAGAGGTTGATATCATGGAATTAGAAAATGGACTTAAAAAGGTAAGAGACTGTGTATGGGAGATACCCACTAGTTATAAGAAGGGTATGCGCGTCCCGGGACGGGTTTATCTTGATGAAGAGTCAATAAAAAATGTGGAAAAAGGAGCCCTGGACCAGGTGTCTAACGTGGCATGCCTGCCTGGGATACAGAAATTTTCCATCGGATTACCGGACATACACTTTGGATATGGGTTCAGCATAGGCGGTGTGGCTGCCTTCAGCTCCCGTAATGGAGTGATAAGTCCTGGTGGAGTGGGATTTGATATCAACTGTGGAGTTAGATTTCTGAAAACCAACCTTACTGAAGGGGAAGTAAAACCTAAAATAAAGGAACTAGTAAACGTCCTTTTTGAAAACGTACCATCTGGGCTGGGCAGTAAAGGAAAGATCAGACTAAAACCCGGTGAGATCGATGAAGTACTTAATTACGGTGCAGAATGGGCTGTGGAGAATGGCTACGGCTGGGAGTCTGACCTGGAACATCTGGAAGAAGGAGGACGCATGGAAGATGCCAGTTCAGATAAAGTATCAGATAAAGCTAAAAAGAGAGGAATACCTCAGCTGGGATCTCTAGGATCAGGTAACCATTTCCTGGAGGTGCAGAGGATAGATGAAATATTTGATGAGGAAACCGCCCGCATATATGGACTGGACGATTGTGAAGTCACAGTGATGATACACACCGGCAGCCGAGGATGCGGACACCAGATCTGCTCCGACTACCTCCGGGTTATGGATAAAGCAGCTAAGAGATACAAAATAGAATTACCGGATAGACAGCTTGCTTGTGCACCGGTAGATTCACCAGAAGCCCAGGACTACTTCCAAGCCATGGCTGCAGGGGCAAATTTCGCCTGGACCAACCGGCAGATGATCGTGCACTGGGTAAGGGAATCCTTTGAAAAGGTGTTCCGGCAGACTGCAGAGAATATGGATATGAATATCATCTACGACGTGGCTCACAACATCGCCAAAAAAGAGGTACACAACATAAAAGGTAGGGACACTGAGGTCTTCGTCCACCGAAAAGGAGCCACCCGTGCCTTTGGACCCGGCCGACAGGAAGTGCCCAAAGAATACAGGAAGACAGGCCAGCCAGTCCTCATACCAGGAACCATGGGTACAGCATCTTACGTACTGCACGGCACAGAAACAGCCATGGAGGAAACCTTCGGCTCCACCGCTCATGGCGCCGGCCGTAAAATGAGCAGAGCCGGAGCTAAGAGAATTTATCGTGGAGAAGAAGTGAAAAAATTACTGGAAAAAAGAGGCATAGTTATAAAGGCTACCTCCATGCCAGTAGTAGCAGAAGAGGCTCCTGGAGCCTATAAAGATGTGGATGAAGTGGTACAAACCGCCCATAATGCTGGAATATCAATGATGGTTGCTAGAATGATACCTTTAGGCGTGGCCAAGGGATAATTTTATGGTTAAAATATGAAGATCAAATGGAAACTATTCCTGGTGCTGCTGGCTTTAAGCATCTGGGGAATAATAGCCATAATACCATACACACTGACTATACAGGGAGGATTACCAACTAACCTTCCTGTCCCAGTTTACGTTCTATTAACCATCCAGATAATACAAAACACATTATTATTTGCAGTAGCTATCTTTTTGGGTCTCACCATCTCAAAAAAGGTGGGTTTGAAACTGCCCATACTAGAGGGGTGGTTGGAAGGCCGGGAAGTTAAGCAATACCTAAAATCCATACTGGGAATTTCCGTCGGACTGGGAATTCTTGCAGGTGCGTTAATAATAGGATTGGACTACCTGTTCAGCCTGTTGGGATTGACCAGCACTCTAGCCAGCGTCACACAGATCTATCCCCCTGCTTGGCAGGGCTTCTTAGCATCTTTCTATGGTGGAATAAACGAGGAAATACTGTTAAGATTATTTTTAATGTCTCTGCTGGTTTGGATATTTTTTAAAATTAAGAGAACTGATAATGGAAAGCCCACCCGGACAGGGTCCTGGCTGGCCATCATATTGGCGGCAGTAATATTTGGTGTGGGACATTTACCAGCACTTTTATTGGTAACCCCACTTACTATCCCCATAATAGCAAGGGTAATCATCTTGAATGCAGTGGGGGGAATAATATTCGGATGGCTCTACTGGAAGAAAGGATTAGAATCGGCAATGGTCTCTCATTTCTCAGCAGACATCATATTACACGTTATACTTCCTCTGGCAGTTTTAGGAGGATTCTAGGAATGTGATTTTTAATTCTATTTTTTTTTAATTTCTACTTTAGGAACAGTTATATCCAGAGGAATCTCAATACATTTTATACTGTAAATTCCATCACAGACATATTTAAAATAGAGTGATAACATAATATAAAGAATTAATTTTTACAAAAATTTATTACAAAGAAATGATTTCAGAAGATTTTCAAGAAGATTCAAACTCCCAGAAAACCATTAGAAAAAAAGACCATCCTAAGCTAATTAATGAAGAATTCCTTTCTAAAGAACATTTATATGATATAATTAATTTTTTACCAGACGCTACTTTTGTAATAAACTCCACAGGCCATGTGATAGCCTGGAACCGTGCTATGGAAGATTTAACACAGGTGGAAGCAGGGGATATTCTGGGAAAGGACAACTATGAATATGCTATTCCTTTCTATGGCGAGCGAAGACAGATACTGATTGACCTAGTATTAACCACCCGGGAAAATGTGGAAGTAACCTATGACCGAATGTGGAGGGATGAGTCAACTATCACCGCTGAGATATTTATCCCCCAACTTAAAGGGAAACCCACATACCTATGGGGCAAAGCCACCAAACTCTACAACCAGAAAGGAGTTGTGATCGGTGCTATTGAATCCATACGTGATATTACAGAGAAGAAAAAGACGGATAAGGAGTTAGAAGAATACCGCATCCACTTGGAAGATCTGGTTGAGAAAAGAACAGAGGAACTGCGAACCACCAACTTCGAACTTCAGCTGGAGATAAAGAGAAGGAAGAAGGTCTCAAATAATCTCAGAATTTCTGAAGAGAACTATCGGAGCATATTTGAAAACACAGGAACCGCTACCCTGATAATTCGGGAAGATGATTCTATAGCTATGGTCAACACTGAATTTGAGAAACTCAGTGGCTATTCCAAGGGGGAAGTCTTAGGCTCATCCTGGACCACATTAATTTCCCCAGAAGATGTGGATCGAATGATGAAATATCGTCAAAAAAGAATAGAAGACCCCACATCGGTACCTAACCAGTACGAATTTAAATATATAACCAGGCAGGGGAAGACAGGTGACGCTTATATGACTATCGCACAATTACCAGGAACAAAACAGTACATAGCATCTGTCATGGACATTACTGGCCATAAACTTGCAGAGAGGGAGCTCAACAATTTAAATTTAAAACTGAAACGATCGAATGCCGAGCTGGAGCAGTTTGCCTATGTGGCATCTCATGACCTGCAGGAGCCCCTGAGGATGATTTCCAGTTTCACTCAGTTACTGGAAAGGGATTATAAAGGTAAGCTTGATAAGAATGCAGATGAATATCTGTATTTCATTGTGGATGGCGCCCAGCGCATGGGTCAGCTGATTAACGATCTACTGGATTATAGCAGGGTCAACACCCAGATGGATGAATATGAAAAGGCTGACCTGGAAGATGTCTTGAAAATTGCTTTGAAGAATATACAGTTATCTGTAGAGGAGAATAATGCTCAAATAACCTATGATGCACTACCCACTGTATTGATAAGCCCCTCCCTTATTAGCCAGGTTTTCCAAAATCTGATAAGCAACGCCTTGAAGTACAGAAGCACTAAACAACCTAAAATTCATATTTCTTCCCAGGAGGAAGGGGAGGAGCATGTGATATCGGTTAAGGATAATGGTATTGGAATATCTTATGAAAACCTTAATCGGATCTTCGTGATCTTTCAGCGTCTGCACACCCGGGATGAATATAAGGGAACTGGCATAGGTCTGGCCATCACCCAGAAAATTGTGGAAGAACACGGTGGACGTATATGGGTCGAGTCTGAGCCTGCTAAAGGCTCCACATTCTACTTCACCATCCCTAAATAATCATATCCATTTTTGTACATCAGATTAAAATAGTATTAGACCACCAAAATAAATAATAGAAGAATTTAATTAAAATAATAAAAAATTTTATAAAGAATATTTGAGGATTGCTATTTTGACTGTGGGAATAATTGGTGGAACCGGTATATATGAAATTGTGGAGATGGGAAGTGTCTTGGAGAAGAAGGTGATCCAAACCCCCTTCGGAACATCCCCGGAGATGATCATATTCAATCTGCACGGTAAAGAAGTGGTTTTCATGTCTCGTCATGCTGAGGGCCATGCATATCCGCCCCATATGGTCAATTATCAGGCCAATATATGGGCGCTTAAAAATATGGGGGTGGAGTGTATTGTAGCCACCAATGCGGTAGGATCTATGTATCAGTCAATTAAACCGGGTGACCTAGTAGTGCCCCATGATTTCCTGGACTTTACCAGGCTGAGAAAAAACACTTTCTACGATGATCGGACGGTTCATGTGGATGTAACGGAGCCTTACTGCCCTCTATTAAGGGAAGTTCTTAATTCATCTGGAAAGGTGGTAACTGAGGGTGTTTACGTATGTACGGAGGGTCCCAGATTTGAAACAGGGGCTGAGGTGCAGATGTACCGAAAGTTAGGTGGCACAGTTGTAGGTATGACCGGCCTTCCTGAGGCTGTTCTGGCCCGGGAGCTGGAGATATGCTACGCCAGTATATGCATGGTTTCCAACTACGCCGCCTCCATATCACCTGCTAAACTGACCATTGACGAAGTATTTGATGAAGTAGAGAAGAAGAGGGAAGTGCTAATTGAAATCATTTCAAATTCCATAATAAAAATTCCGGAGAGTTTTAAATGCCAGTGCCACTGTGCACTGGATGGGGCGGAAGTGAAGTCCGGCCAGGAATCTGAAGATTTATGAGTATCCCAGTATAAATAAAAATTTATAGTTGACTTTAAAAATTTCATTTTTAAGTAAGGCGATTATCTATGTTAAATGATTTACAGAAGGAAATATTACAGCTTAAAGAACAAAAGAATGCCATTATTTTGGCTCATAATTATCAGACCAGAGATATCCAGGAGATAGCTGATTTTCTTGGTGATTCATTAGAGCTGTGCATTAAGGCAAGTGAGATAACTGATTCTGATCTGGTTGTTTTCTGTGGAGTGGATTTCATGGCAGAAACAGCTGCCATCCTAAACCCTGAAAAGAAGATAGTATTACCTGATCGGGAGGCCGAATGTCCCATGGCTCACATGCTCCCTGCCAGCGACATAAGGAAAGCTAAAGAGAAATATCCGAATGCTGCTGTAGTTCTATACGTTAACACCATGGCTGAGGCCAAGGCAGAAGCAGATATACTGTGCACAAGTTCCAATGCTGTGGCAGTGGTGGAGAGTCTCAGTGAAGATCAGATACTCTTTGGTCCGGATATGAACTTGGCCGGCTTCGTCAGAGGCCAGGTGGATAAGGAAATTATTCCACTACCTGAGGAAGGACATTGTTATGTGCATAAAATGTTCCACACTGGGGATGTTGTTTTCATGAGGGAGAAATATCCTGATGCTGTGCTTCTGGTCCATCCTGAATGTGATCCCGAGGTGCAGGATGATGCGGATGAGGTCCTGAGCACTGGTGGTATGATGAACTATGTAGCCCAGTCAGAACGGAAGACCTTTATTATTGGTACTGAGGTGGATATGGTAACTCGCCTGAAACATGAAAATCCTGATAAGATTATAATACCTTTATTGAGTGAGGCTATTTGTGAAAATATGAAATTACATACCCTGGAGAAGGTTAAACAGTCCCTTCTAACTCAAGAATATAGGATTACTGTGGATAAGGAAGTAGCAGATAAAGCCCGTAATGCTGTGGAGGGAATGCTTAGAGTCTCCATCAGGTAATATTCTTTTAATTTTGGATATCAGGTTAGATAAAGAATATTTTAGAATTTGAGTACAATATGAATCATTTTTTTAGGTGTTGCATTTGGATAAGTGGTATATAAACCGATTTACCCTGATAGGGGCTATATTAATACTCTTAGGTTTAATGGTGTACCAACTGCAGTTTCTGCAGGTTACAGCCATTTCCCTATTTTATCCTCTTCTTTTAGGATCCTCTGAGGGCAAATTGGTTTTGTTCTTTATTATCATGGGCAGTTTGTTAATTTTAAACAGCCTGATCTCACATATTAAAATAGCTAGTAAATTCGCTGCTGAAGATGTAGGAGATAGTAGAAGATACCTGAAGTATGCGGTTATTCTGATTTTAATCACATATATGGTCGGTATTATTATAGAGATCTCCTTAAGAGCTAACTATGGTGCGTCGTTATTTACAGTATTTGTGACCCTAAATCCTGATGTCAGCTCCACCAGCATCATGCACAGCCATGTATTTAAATCTGCTTTGGGTTCCATTCTCAACACATTAGGGGCAGTTTTACCATCGAATATACATACCGGTGACTCCTTGTTTAAATATATATCCCCATTGGCTTATCTTATCGTTATAACCCTACCATTGACCTTTATTACAAGTTTATTGTCTATGGATCGCCGAATGTGGCATTACAGGATCATTATGGCCTTCGCAGCATCATTAGCCATGATTGGAATGATTGATGGAGGATTATTTTCCAACCCAGCCATAATTGGTTTTGCTGGTTTAATAGGGATGTACTTCATAAGGGAACCATTTTCACCGAAAAATCTAGTTATACCTACCTTAATCGTACTCTTGATAATAATAGCTGGTCTTTCAATAGAAATTGGGGGGTCTCACCAGGATAATCACCAGATAACCCTGATAAATCAGGTTCAGCCAATAGATTGGAATGGATATCAGGTCGAGAAGATTGAAAACAGTACCTACATCCTTCATTATAAAGATAATGACCGAAAAAATCTATTAAACTTATTCAACATCCTTAAAGGTCAGAGTGATGGCTTCTTCATCACCTGGAATTTTTACTCCTACTTTTAGGGATCAATTTCTTATACTGAAACAATAAAAATATTAATATAAAACCTTTTTAAATTGGTGATTTAAAGATTGAAACTCAGTATCATTATTCCAACCTACAATGAAGAAGAATACCTTCCCAATCTACTGGAAAGTATAAAGAGACAGGATTTCACTGACTATGAGGTGATAATAGCAGACGCCCACTCCACAGATCAAACCAGAGAAATAGCCCAGAGCTACGGTGCAAGGATAGTGGACGGCGGATTACCATCCGTAGGCAGAAATAGGGGAGCAGAAGTAGCCCAGGGAAAATTTCTATTATTTCTGGACGCTGATGTTATCATGTCTCAAGGGTATCTTGAATCAGCCCTCCTGGAATTTGTTGAAAGCTCCGTTGGAATAGCAATTACCCAGATAGAACCCCTAAGTGATAAAACCTTTGACCGGGTGTCCCATAACTTTGCAAACTTCTTCATGAGGAACGTTGAATCAATAAAACCCCATGGAGCAGGCTGCTATGGAATGATTACCTGGAAAAAGCTGCATGAATTAGTGGGTGGCTTTGATGAACATCTGGATTTTGGGGAAGACACTGACTACATAGAGAAGATAGCCTATTTAAGCAGCTTTAAGGTTCTTAGAACACCTAGATTATTTGTATCTACCCGCAGAGTGGAGATGGAGGGAAGGAGAAACATAGCCCTAAAATATGCTAAAAGCACATTTTACCAATTCACCGGTAGAAAGATAAGTGCTGATGAGCTGGATTATCAATTTGGCCATTCAGAAGGGCCTAGAAGAATACTCTATGGTGTATGTGGTGAGGGAATGGGCCATGCCATACGCAGCTCCGTGGTAATTGATCACCTCCTGGAGGATAATGAGGTGTCCATTTTTGCCAGTGAT
>JAJRAE010000021.1 GCA_028682985.1 Methanobacterium sp. | reverse complement strand
ACCAACGGAACCTACACCCTACTATACCACGCCCGCGACCTCGCCGGAAACACAAGCGGAGATGAAACCGCCACCTACACCATAAACATACCCACACCCGACACCACACCACCCACAGTAAATATAGTAAGTCTTGTTGACGGAGCTATTGTTGAAGGAAATATAGAATTAATAGCAGAAGCAGTTGATAATGTCGGAGTTACCCAAGTAATTTTCAAAATTAATGGAATAGAATACCTAGCATCATTTAATGGATCTACCTGGAATTATAGCTTAAATACAGCTCTGCTTGCAGATGGAACTTACATTTTAACTACCACAGCCTATGATGCTGAGGGCAACAGCAGAGATAGAAATACAGAATTTAATGTGTTAAATCTAGGCAACCATGCGCCAGTATTGGACCATATTGGAAATGTTACGGTCTATGAAAATGAATTAATACAAATCATTATTAATGCCACTGATTCTGATGGAAATCCATTAAGTTACAGTGCCACCAGTTTAATTGGTTCTAATTTTAATCCAAACAACAATACCTTTACCTGGACACCCTCCTACACCCAGGCAGGGGTTTATCATGTGACGTTTACTGTCTCTGATAACTACCTGACAGATAATCAGATAATAACCATCACCGTTTTAAATAAAAATAGGGCCCCAGAACTAGCTAATATCGGAAATAAACTGGCCAATGTTGATAAAACCATCACGTTCAACTTACCCGGAACTGATCCTGATGGAGATAGTTTAACTTACAATGTATCCGGATTACCATCTGGATTCGTTGTAAATGGAAATACCTTCACCTGGACACCTGGTCCTAATGATAGGGGAACCTATCACCCCATATTCAGTGTGACAGATGGTGATTTAACTTACACCCAAACTATTACCTTCCGAGTTAATGGACTTCCCGCATTTAACTCCTTAGGTGATAAAACAGTAAAAGAGAACCAGTCCATTATATTCACTATTTCTGGTAGTGATCCTGATGGCGATACCTTAACATTTGGTATATCAGGAAAACCAAGTGGCGCAGTATTTAACGCAGCCACTGGGGAATTCAGCTGGACACCCACTTATAAACAGAGCGGAGTATACCCCATATCCTTCCAGGTTTCAGATGGTAATATAACAACCACTCAAACCATTAATATAACAGTTACAAATGTTCCTACCTATAAAAATGAGATTAAAGTGAAAAATAGTGGACAGGGAAGGATTTACATCAATTATAAGATCACTGTAACCGAAAGTAATGGTAAAGTGACCAATAAGACAATAAAAGCATACATAGATCCTGGAGAAACATATACCACAGTCTTAGGAAGTTATCCTTCTGGTACACAAATTAAAATCGTGGAGTACATCTACAATAAAGACACAGTTAATCGGACTATATACGTTGACAACTACATAATCATTGGTGGAACGCAATTCTCACATCAGATTGTAACCAAAAAGAATATAGCACCAAATGCATCTGTGAAAGTGTAAATAATTTTGAGAGGTAAAAAAATGTATAAAAAAATATTAATACCAACCGATGGTTCTGAACATGCTAAAAGAGCAGCAGAACATGCTAAATGGATAGCTAAATCTGCTAATTCAGAAGTTATTGTATTAAATGTATATGAAACCTCTTCACTTAACCCAATTCGTTCTAGGGAACTTAAAAAGGACATGCAAAAATTATGGAAGCAGGATGCCGAGAATAATCTAAATGGAGTCCTTAAAATCTTGAATAATGAAGATATAAAGATAAATTCCCAGATAAAGGAGGGAAGTCCTGCTGATACCATTTTGGAAACTGTGGATCAGGAAAAAGTGGACCTGGTAGTTATTGGATCATCTGGTAAACATGCTTTAGATCGATTTATAATTGGCAGTGTAGCAGAGAAAGTGGTTAGATCCGCAAATTCATCGGTTATGGTTGTACATTAGGAGGAGAATTTAATTATGTCTTTAATTAAAGAACTGGCCATTTCACTCCCCATAGTGATCATTATAGCAATAATAGGCACTCATTTAGTGGTGGTACCCACTGGCAGCATGAGCCCAGCTATAAATGAAGGAGACATGGTACTGGTGGAGAAGACCGATGTTCTGGGTTTATTTGAGGAATTACATCCAGAAAGTGTTAAAACCGGAGATATCATCATCTATGGAGACCATGAGTCTAATGAATTCGTGATCCATCGAGTGATTGGTATCAATGAATCAGAGGGATCCAAGCAGTTAACAATGAAGGGAGATAATAATTCAGAGGCTGATGAAGGTGCTGTAAATTCCAGTCAAATCACTGGCAGGGTTTTAACCTGGGGTGATAGTCCTATTAAAATTCCTCAGGTTGGATGGGCTGTATTATGGTTTAATGGGATGGTCGGCTCACACTAAAGATATATATTCTTTTACTGAGAAACATCTCAATTAAATAGGGGGAAATATATGCGTGAGAAATTAGTGGAGTACATTCTGTTTACCATAGCAGGTGCGATTGTTCTGGCTGCGGTAGAATTGAAAATAGTACATGTATCAGAGATCATAATGATAGTTCTAGGATTTGTTGGTTTTGTAGCTTTACTGCATGGTGTGTTTGGTTTATATAACACCTTTAAATAATGAGGATATGATTATGGATTTTAATGACTGCATAAAATTTGCAAATGAAACACCAGTTTGTTATCTGGCCACATTAGATGGGGATCAACCCCGCGTACGGGCTCTAGCGTTCTGGTTTGCTGATGAAACTGGCTTTTACTTCCAGATTGGTGCTGTAAAGGATATGTACAGACAGTTAAAGGAGAACAATAAAGTTGAAGTCTGTTTCTGGCAGCCCAATGAAGAATCTACCGGCATAATGATGCGGGTGGCTGGTGAAGTAGAATTTATAGAGGATCCGGAACTTAAAAAGAAGGTTATTGATGATCGGCCGTTTCTCAAGGAATTTGGTTTAACAGTGGACCATCCTGGTCTCATTATATTTAAGATATTTAGAGGAGAGGCCTATTTCTGGACTATGGAGATCAATTTCGAGCCAAAAATTTTCATAAAATTCGGTGAATAAAAATTATTATTTTATATTTTTCAAATTTAATTGCTAAAAAAATTCATTTTATTTATTATTTTTCAAATTAAGGAAAAAAATATTAATTTATTTTAAATGCTTCAGGAATATTTTCTATTAAATCTGTGGCTTTAAAGTGATATCCGTACTTAGATGCTGCTATATCTCCTGCCACCCCATTAATGTATGCCCCTAAAAATGCAGCTTCATATTGAGGATGTCCCTGAGATAATAAGGCCCCAATCAAACCTGCTAAACAATCACCAGTACCTCCAACTGTCATACCCGGATTTCCAGTGGAGTTAAGCTTCACTTTATCTTTAAAGGAAATGATATCCACTGATCCTTTCAGGATTACTGTAGAGTTGCTCATTGATGATGCTTACTTTATGATTTTAATTTTCTGGTTCAGAGTTTCAGGTATTT
>JAJRAE010000186.1 GCA_028682985.1 Methanobacterium sp. | reverse complement strand
ACAGGTGAAAGAGGAAACAAAGCCATTTAATTAATTTTTTAATTTGAACTTATTTTTAATTTTTTTTTTTGAATATTTAAATCTAAATTCTGTAATATATTAAAATATTTTCAATATTAGATATATATTTATTATAATCATATAGTAATTCCTATTTTTCTTGAACGATCGAAACATTTATATTACAGGAGACTAACCTATAATATGTCGGAAGTATGTTTCCGATATCCGGTTGTTGAGGTGAACTAAAAAATTAAATCGAATATTACCGTTGCGAATGAATTAATAAAGAATTTTAAGACGTAGAAATATAAAATTATGGATAAAAATCATTAAATTATGATAAACAATGATATGAATTTAAATAAAAAAAATAGTTGTTTTAATGGAGGAATAAAATAATGGTAGAATCAATTCTAAATTCAGGTGACACCTCCTGGATGCTCATATCCACCGCATTGGTTATGCTCATGACCGTGCCGGGTGTAGCACTATTCTACGGTGGTCTCACCAAAAAACTAAACGTACTGAACACCATGTTCATGTCACTCATTGCCTTCGCCATCACCAGCATCATATGGGTACTTTATGGATATCCCCTGGCGTTCGGTGTAGATCTTTTGGGTGTCATAGGAAACCCAATAGGCTTTTTATTAGGTGGGGTAGGAGTAGACCAGCTGGCAACCCTGGCACCCACCATACCAGAAACAGTTTACATAGCATTCCAGATGACTTTCGCAGCCATCACTATTGCCCTGATATCTGGTGCTGTAGTGGGTAGAATGAAATTCTCAAGTTGGATGGCCTTCGTGGTACTCTGGGTAACACTAGTCTACATTCCTATCGCCCACTGGGTATGGGGAGGAGGATGGTTGTTCCAACTGGGAGCACTGGACTTTGCCGGTGGAACCGTTGTGCATATAAACGCTGGTATAGCCGCCCTGGCCCTGATTCTGCTCCTGGGTAAAAGAAAAGACACCAAACTATTACCACACAATTTGGGATACTCGGTTATCGGAGCCGCTCTACTATGGTTTGGTTGGTTCGGATTTAACGCAGGATCAGCACTGACTGCAGGCGGACTGGCTGGGTCAGCATTCATAGCAACCAACACCGCTGCTGCTGCTGCCATGATATCCTGGATTGTAATCGACTACCTGAAAACCGGTAAACCAACCCTGCTTGGTGCCATATCCGGTTCAATTGCCGGTTTAGTGGCTATAACACCTGCAGCGGGATTTGTAACTGTACAAGCTGCAGTGATAATCGGATTAGTAGCCAGTGTTGTATCCTACTTCGCCATAAGTTACATGAAATCCAAACTGGGATACGATGATGCCTTAGATGTATTTGGAATACATGGTATGTCGGGTGTATGGGGAGCAATTGCCACTGGATTGTTTGCAGCCCCATTCATCAACGCTCTAGGAACCGGAGCATTTTATGGAAACCCAGGACAGTTAGTGATCCAAATTATAGCCATAGCCGCTGTGATTGGATACAGCTTCGTGGTAACATTAGTATTGGGTAAAATATTAGACCTGACCATAGGTCTACGGGTTGATGATAAGGAAGAGATAGAGGGATTGGACACCAACCTGCACGAGGAAACAGGATACCGAATATAAAATGTTTAATGAACAAATAATGGATGTGATTAAATGAAAAAAATAGTGGCCATAATCAGGCCCAACAAATTGGAAGAAGTAAAAGGTGCCCTGGAAGACATAGGTTGCAAAGGAATAACCGTTATAGACGTTAAAGGAAGAGGCAGACAGCTCGGAGTAACAGAAAGTTATCGGGGAACCGACTACTGCATAGATCTGCTCCCTAAAACCCAACTGGAGATCATTGTAAATGACCAGCACACTGAAGAGGTTATACAAACCATAGTGAAAACCGCCCAGACCGGGAATATTGGAGATGGTAAGATATTCATATCTCCAGTAGAGGAAGTAGTCCGGATCAGGACCGGTGAAAGAGGGGATAAAGCAGTTTAAATCTTAAAAATCCCTCTAATTACTTTTTTTTATTTGAATTCCCAATTTTTTATGTTTTTTTTATGATTCCTATTTTTTCAATTAATGGATTAATGCGAGTGAATTTATCATGAATATAGAAGTATTACCCGATCTATATCTTATTAAAACTGGAAAGCCTAGTTCCAACTCTTACCTAATTTTAGGAGAATTTATGAAGGTTTTAATAGATCCAGGAATTAGTGAACAATTCCATAACCTCGAAAAAGAACTTAAAAAAATTGATGTGGATATTAGAGACCTGGATATGGTGATCAACACCCATGAACATGTGGACCACTTCGGAGCCAATCAGCACATGCCTGAGAAAGTCCCTATATTGGCCCATCGCTACGCTGCTGCTAAAATTGTAAGCGCAGATGATGAGGTGCTGCTCTGCCGTGCCCATGGAGAAAATCCCACCGGGTTCACTGTGAACATGTGGCTTGAGAATTTAAATGTGGTTGATCTAGGTGGTTGGTTTTTAAAGATACTGCACACTCCAGGCCACACCTCTGGATCCATATGTATTTACGAACCCCGAAAGAAGCTACTATTATCCGGGGACACTGTATTTGCTAGTGGAACCATATCAAACATTTCAAGTTCCGGAAGCTACGGCGAATATGTAAACTCCCTAGCCCGACTTAACACCATGAAAATAGACCTTCTTCTCCCTGGACATGGGATGATATCCAGAAATGTGGAGGAAGATATTGACAAGGCAATTAAAAACGCTAAGCAAAAACATCAAATGTTCTTAAAAAACAGACCTAGAACTTAAGTTTCCCTAATTTTTAAGCCGAAAGATATATTTTTTAATATCAGAAGATCATACACATGCCTGAACTTCCCAGTCTGGAAATCTTCAAAAAATATTTTGACAACACATCCCTCAACCAGCAAATCATTAATGTGGATGTGAAAAATCCGGAAATCTTAACCAACACATCTGCTGATATGTTGAAAGAAAAGCTGGTGGGATATCAATTTACAGTTAGTAGAAGATATGGTAAGTACCTGTTTTGCAGACTTGAAAATGATTTCCATTTAATACTACACTTCGGGATGACCGGCTATCTGCACTACTTCCAGGAAGATGGACATCCTTACATTAGGGTACTCATCCAGTTTGATGATGGTTTTAATCTGGGTTTTGTGGATATGAGAAAATTTGGAAAGGTAGGCCTAACCCGGGATGTTGATGCCTTTATTAAGGAGATAAATCTGGGTCCTGATGCCCTGCAAATAGACCAGGAAACATTTATAGAAAAATTTAAAAAAAGAAAGGCCCTTATTAAGCCATTGTTAATAAATCAGAATTTTATAGCAGGTATTGGTAATCTTTACGCTGATGAGATACTATACCAGAGTGGGATAAACCCCCTGAGCCGGTCTGATAAGTTGGGTAATAAGGAACTCAGAAATCTGTTCCGGGAGATGAGGAAGGTGCTTAAAACTGCTGTTGAATATCAAGATAAACCAGAAAGTCTACCCCCAAACTTCCTGTTACCCCATAGACATCGTGATGGAGTGTGCCCAGGCGGAGGGTCCCTGAATATTATTAAGGTAGGCGGACGTACCACCTATTACTGTCCTCAAGAGCAGGAACTCTATCAATAAAAAAAATTTATTATATGATATCGTATAATCAAAAAAATAAATCTGTTCACAAAAATTAATGAACATCTTTCCTTTTTTCACTAAAACTAGTATTATTAAGGTTATTTTTATCGTAATATTTAAATAAGGTTTTATTTAGAAATTAATTCTAACCCCAAATACGGGATTTTCTTAATTTTTTAAAATAGGAGGTGGGAAAAATTAAGAATAAAAAAATTATACTATCTATCTTATTATTTGCACTGGTACTATCGTTAAGTCAAAGTGCCTTTGCAGTAGAAACAGGTAATAAAAATTTTTCAAGCAGTCAGATTAACAGTGCATCAAATAGTGTCAAAACATACATCGAAACCAACCATAAACTACCAAACTATGTCACAATAAACAACACTCAAGTTACTATGCCGCAATTCCTGAACCTAATGACCAATAATCTGCGAAATATATACGGCGGAGTTAAACCCTCTGTAACCCTTAAAGATGTCGCCAGTCCTTCCAGTACATCCGAAAATATTAAAATAGGTACCCTGTCTAAATCTGAATATCTGAGTATAGCCCTTACAATTAAAAACAACATAAGCACAACAGGAAAAGCACCGGGCAGCGTAAAAACATCCCTGGGAACCATGAGGTACAATAACCTGGTGTACACCTACAGTAAAATACTGGCATTCTATAAAACCAACAGCAGACTGCCCAACACAGTATCGGTAAAGCCCTGGCCTGACACTCTTGGCTGGACTTCCCTAAGTCACTACACCTATCATCATCAGACGACCGACTACACCTGCGGACCATCATCACTATATATGGCCCTATCTTATTTCGGTTTCAACAGTGTGACCGAAAGTTGGCTTGCCAAGGCGGCAAGTAGTAATTCTAACACCGGAACCAGTCAAAGCGGAATGATAAAGGCAGTGAATGCAGTAAACTCCAAATATGGAACCAACTTCACCATGACCATGGAGAAATTCACAGGCTGGAATTCAATTAAAAACTACTTAAAAAATGGCGTACCTGTAATTGTACGAGTGCGGTCCTGGCTTGACACCTACGGAACACACTACGTGTTAATAACCGGTATAAACTTTGAAACCGGGAAGGTTAGACTAGCTGACCCATCATATAATGGAAAAGGAACCTTCTCCATCTACGATAAAGGGGTTAGCGTGCATGAAGTGACTATAAGCGATCTCCAGAACCGTATTCAATGGATAGTAGACAATGGAAAAGCAACCAAACCAGTAATGCCCCTGGTTAATAATGGTTAGAGAAAATTTTAGTTCTCTAATTATTTTTTATTTTAAAATATTCCTAATTTAACAATTGAATAGAATTTTTAATAGAAAGATTTATTTTTTAAATTCATTAATTTAATTTTTAAGAAAGGTTTAAGGATATAGTTTTAAGGGGAATAATAAATATGGATAAGAAATTGATTTTGGGGATAATAATTGTCGTACTGGTTTTATTGACCATATATTTTCTCTTAGGTTCATCAACACCGGAAAATATGACCCAATCCCCCACTATGGTTAAAAATAATGTAAGTGGGTTCACCATTTAATCAGCTATAAAAAATTAAAAAAAAATTTAGATTAATAATAAGGAAGAGGGTAATAATAGTCTTTTACCAGCCCCGGGTCTGCAACCTCTCGGATTCTGGGATCTCATTCATATCCAGACCAGGCATGGCTTGTCCCAGGTCACGAGATACTTCAGCCAGCAACTCCGCGTCTTCGAAATGTGCGGTGGCTTCCACAATGGCCTTGGCTATTAATTCTGGGTTTTCTGATTTAAATATTCCTGATCCCACGAATACTCCGTCGGATCCAAGCTGCATCATGAGGGCAGCGTCGGCTGGTGTGGCTATTCCTCCAGCTGCAAAGTTTACCACTGGTAATCTTCCTAATTTAGCTGTTTCTTTTACCAGCTCAAGTGGTGCCTCTATCTCCCGGGCCACACTCCATAATTCTTCCTCATCTTTGTCTTTTATTTCCCTAATCTGTCCCATGATCATACGCATATGCCTAACTGCTTCCACAATGTTACCGGTTCCTGCCTCTCCTTTAGTTCGAATCATGGCGGCCCCCTCATCTATACGTCTTAGTCCCTCACCCAAATTACGGGCTCCGCATACAAATGGTATGGTGAATTTTTTCTTATCGATGTGGTATTTTTCATCTGCAGGGGTGAGTACTTCGCTTTCATCCACCATATCAACACCTAAGGACTGCAATATCTGGGCTTCCACAAAGTGTCCTATCCTTGCTTTGGCCATAACCGGTATGGATACCACATCTATAATTTCGGTCACTTTGGCAGGATCAGCCATCCGGGCCACTCCTCCTGATGCCCTGATATCGGCCGGTACCTTCTCCAGAGCCATTACAGAAACAGCTCCAGAATTTTCTGCTATTTCTGCCTGTTCAGCGTTAACCACATCCATTATAACTCCGCCTTTAGTCATCTTGGCAAAGCCTTTCTTTAAAACTTCAGTTCCATGCAAAACCATTATCTTATTCCTCCGTTAACAATGAATCTTATTAAATTAAAATATCTACTCAAAGTTTATTTTTAGAGAATATTAAAAGTTTGTATCAAATCAAAAAAATATATTCATTAAACCCTAATCTATTATTCGGGTTCCAGATATCTATCTGTTGTTTTCCGGTAGGTTATCCATGATAAGAAATATGTGAATACCGTGATTACAATAACTGGAATAACCTGGTCAATAACCGCCATCAAGTTGGCTCCCAGATGCAGGAAAACCGCCAGCAGATAATACTGCACTGCTTTGTTACGGGCAATTCCATAAGCTACCAATGATGTACTGGCAGCATGGAAGATCACCGCAGGAAGTCGAACGTAGAAGGGAGCTCCATATACAAATACATACAGTAAAAATTCAGTTATTCCAAATCCCAGACCCACCAGAAATCCCAGTATAACGATTGAACGTTCACTTAATGAGTAACGGTAGAATAAAGGGTAAGCTTTAGAGAACTCCTCAATAAAAGGAGCAAATAATACGATGGATATTACTTGAGTATAAAATAATGGTAAAAAATCATAAAGCCCCCGGCTAAGGGCGCTTAGGAATATGGTGATGGGTATGCTCACTACAATACCAGAGATAAGGAAAAAGATTTTCTCTCTCCAGCCCAGCTTGTGGGGTTTAATGGTGATCAGGTCATTACTTTCTTTAACCATTTACAATTCTCACTCCTGAATAAGGGTCTAAATAAAAGAGTTCTTTATTATAATTTTACTTTAATATAGACTTTTTGGGTAAAGTAAAATAGATGCTTTCCCCTATTTGGATAAATAAATCTTCGAACAGATTAGCAAATCTTTTATCAAATGAAATTTTTAGTTATATTTTTTAATTTGTTTTTAAATCCATTAAGGCATTTAATTCATTCTTAATATTTGTTGGTACCTGCTTGTATTCAACCTGTGATGGTAAATTACCCATCTCCAGTCTGATAGCATGTTTAATATAAGGATTGTCTTTAATATGCATTTCATCCAAATTACCCGTGTTATAACTTGAGAAAAGAATAATTCTCTCATATAATCTAGATGTCATGGGTAGTTGTTTTCTAAGAAACTTTAGAAGGGCCAGTGCACATGCTTCAACAGCCACTGGATCCTGACTGGCCATTAAAAGTCCTGGATTTATTTTTGAAATGTATGATCTGGCAAATTTTAACTTACCCAGATTCAGAGTATAACTATCCGGTCCAAAGGTGGTCTGGGCTTTGGTTGCAATGAAGAGAGTTAGGCGAAGCTTGTCTCGTACTGCGTCACTGATTTCCACTATTTTTTCCATGAATTTCCCGGAATGATCATCATTGGATTTAAGGGAGCTTTTCCGGGCGTTTAATTTAATAAGATAATTATAGGGTCCATTAGCATGATACTCCATCCTGCTGTCATCCCGAAGTAAACCGATCATGTTCTTAAATCCCAGGGTAGCTCCAGCCTGGGTGTGGGTACTGATTCGGGGCAAGTTGATTATGTGGTCGGACTTCTTTATCCATCTGGTAATAAAAAACCCATTGGACCAGGAACTTGTTTTCGGAGACTGGTAGTGGAAGAATCCCTCATCCCAACCCCTCTCCTCAAATCCGATGAACTGGGGAGAGTTTTTTCCAAATTTTTTATCTGCCATACCGGACAGCAAGAAGTTATCCCTGGTCTTTCCATGCACCAAGCCAGCAGGATGGTGCAGTACACTTCTGATACCGGACTGATCACCTATTATCACCTCAGCCCCTCTATTCTGGAGAATATTGGAGATAACCTGAACAGCCAGAGGATGAGTAGTGGAGGGGTAAGGATATGCTGAGTTCAGAGCCGGTTTAAGTAAAACCAGCTCCCCTGGATGGAGCCATTCCAGGTTATTGGTGCTTTTTAGAAATAAATCTTCAATAGTGTTTTTTAGATTATTGTCTGATTTAACGCCGGTTATGTAGATAGTGTGGTCCATAATTATAACCTGAAATCATCTTAATTAGTATCTATATATCCATAAGTGGTTATTAATAATCCTAAAATCAATATATTTATTATTAATTAATTTTCTGAGAATGATATTATGAAAAAGTATGGCCACAACCTTAAACCTCTCCAGGCAGAAATCAGATGCTTAGGCACTGCTTACGGAGAAAGTGAAGAGATT